>NZ_CDXDOS010000002.1:0-70789 GCF_978021245.1 Frankia sp. CoBUL1 | reverse complement strand
TTAGGTCACATGCCGAACGACCGGAAGGTCTTGACACTGAGCACGTTGTGGTCTTCGCCGATCCGGCGGCCACTCGATCGATCAGCCGGCTTCGCCCAACAGCGCGTCGACGAACGCCTCCGGCTCGAAGGGAACAAGATCGTCTGGGCCCTCTCCCAAGCCGATCAGTTTCACCGGCATACCGAGCTCGCGCTGCACGGCGATGACGATCCCGCCCTTGGCCGTACCGTCCAGCTTGGTCAGCACGACTCCGGTGAGATCAACCGCCTGCGTGAACACCTGCGCCTGGACAAGCGCGTTCTGACCGGTTGTGGCGTCGAGCACGAGCAGCACCTCGTCGACCGGACCGTGCTTGCCCACCACTCTTTTAATCTTCGCCAGCTCGTCCATCAGACCTGCCTTGGTGTGCAGCCGGCCGGCGGTGTCGATCAACACGGTGTCCACGCCGCTCTGCGTGCCCTGTCGGACCGCATCGAACGCCACCGACGCCGGGT
This sequence comes from Frankia sp. CoBUL1, assembly GCF_978021245.1. NCBI lineage: Bacteria > Bacillati > Actinomycetota > Actinomycetes > Frankiales > Frankiaceae > Frankia > Frankia sp. CoBUL1. Next base: position 70,295 of record NZ_CDXDOS010000002.1, on the reverse strand, counting down.
CACCCCCCTCGGCCCCGCGGACCGTGATCGCGCCGACCCGTTCACCCCAGGTCTGAAGCTGATCCGCGGCCGCGGCACGGAACGTGTCCGCCGCGCCCAGCACGACCGTACGCCCGTCCGCGACCAGCAGCCGCGCGATCTTTCCACAGGTCGTGGTCTTACCCGTGCCGTTGACACCGACGACGAGCACGACGGCGGGACGATCCGGGGCCGTCGTGCGCAGCGATCGGTCGGTCGTCGTACCGATCTGGGCGAGCAGCTCGTCGCGCAGCATCGCCCGCACATCCGCGGGCGTGCGGGCACCGAGCACCTTCGTGCGTTCCCGCAGCGCGGCGACCAGCTCGGTGGTCGCCGTGACCCCGACGTCGGCGAGGAGCAGTGTCGCCTCCACGTCTTCCCACGCGTCCTCGTCGAGATTGTCGCCGGATAGCAGGGAGAGCAGTCCGCGACCGAGCGCGTTCTGCGAACGAGCCAGCCGCAGGCGCAGCCGGACGAGGCGGCCGGCGGCCGGCGGCGGTGCCTCCGGTGGGATCCGCTCCTGGACCGGGATCCCCGGCGCGGCCGGTATCTCGGCGGGCGGGGCGCCGACGCCCTCGCTCTCCGTCGGGGATGGCGGCAGCACATCGGGAAGACCGATGTCGTCGACCGTCCTGGTCGCCGAATCGCGGGGTACCTCGGCGTCGTCACCGACCCCGGGACGGTAGTCGGCGCCCGGGCGCCGGCCTTCCTCGGTGGATCGGCGGGGGCGTCGACGCAGGGCCGTGCCGGCCACCAGGCCCACGGTGGCCAGTACGACGACGGCGATGACGACGATCAGGATGAGGAGCTCCACGTACCGATCCTGACAGATGACGCCACAAGGCCGTGGCGCTCGCCCGGCGGGAGGGCGGCGGCGTCAGAGCACCGCCCGCTCCCGCAGCCGCTGACTGATCACTGTCGTCACCCCGTCGCCCCGCATGGCCACGCCGTACAGGGCGTCAGCGATCTCCATCGTCCGCTTCTGGTGGGTGATGATGATCATCTGCGACTTCTCACGCAGACCCTCGACGGCCTCGAGCAGCCGGCCGAGATTGCGGTCGTCCAGAGCTGCCTCGACCTCGTCGAGCACGTAGAAGGGCGAAGGGCGGGCCCGGAATATCGCGAGCAGGAGAGCGAGTGCGGTCAGTGAACGCTCCCCGCCGGACAACAGCGACAGACGCTTCACCTTTTTTCCCGGCGGCCTCGCCTCGACCTCGATGCCCGTGGTGAGCATGTCATCAGGATCGGTGAGCACCAACCGGCCCTCACCGCCCGGGAACAGCGTCGAGAAGACGATCTCGAACTCACGGGCGGTGTCCGCGAACGCGACGGCGAAGACCTCACGCACCCGCAGATCAACCTCCTCGACGACCAGCAGAAGATCCCGGCGGGTACTCTTGATGTCTTCGAGCTGCGCGGACAGGAACGCGGCCCGCTCCTGAAGCGCGGCGAACTCCTCGAGGGCCAGGGGATTCACCCGCCCCAGCCGGGCCAGCTGCTTCTCCGCGGTGGCGGCCCGGGCGCTCTGCTCGGCTCGATCGAACGGCACCGCGGTGCCGTCGGGCTCATCCGGCGGGACCAGCGTGTCCGGGCCGAACTCGGCCACCAGGTCATCGGCGTCGATGCCGTGCTCCTCCAGAGCCTTGGCTTCCAGGGTCTCCACCCGCAGCCGCTTCTCCGCTCGGGCCAGCTCGTCGCGATGGGCGGCGTCGCGCAGCGCCGCGAGTTCGGTGGCCAGAGCGCGCCCCTGGTCACGCACCCCGACCAGCTCCGTCTCGGCGGCCTTGCGCAGTGCGTCGGCCTCCTCCCGCTCCGCCGCGGCGCGAGCCAGGGAATGGTCCAGTCGGTCGAGAGCGACCTGAGCCGCATCCCCCATCGCCGTCGCGACGGCAGCCTGCCGCTCGCGGACCTCGTGCCGACGGGCTGCCGCGGCCCGTGCCGCCCGCTCGTTCGCCGCCGCGCGGATCAGTCCGTCGGCGCGTCCCTGCAGGCCTCGCACCCGCTCCTCGCTGGTACGGACGGCCAACCGGGCCTCGACCTCGGCGGCGCGCACGGCGGAGGTAGCCGCGACGAGCCGGTCTCGTTCATCCGGAGCCCGCTCCCCCGCCTCCGGCTGCTCCGATGTCGCGGCGAGCGACGCCTCGAGCTCGGTCAACGCTCCGTATGCCCGATCACGGGCTGTTTCGGCCCGTGATCGGGCGCCCTCCAGCCTGGCGATCTCGGATGCCGCGGCCCCTCCCGAACGATCGAGCCGCGCCATCTGCTCGGACAGCGCCCGGTGCCGGGCATCGGTCCCGTGCAGCGCCGCCAGTGCCGCATCGATGGCGGTACGAGCCCGGGTCACCTCGGCACGCGCGGGCTCGAACGCCTCGTGGGCGGACTCGACGCGACGGGTCGCCTCCGCCACGCCGGCCTCGGCCTCGTCCGCCGCGGCCTGCAGTTCGATCGCGGACGGCGGGTTCGCGCTGCCACCGATAGAGAGGGGGGCACCGATGACGTCGCCGGCTCGGGTGACCACCCGCAGGTCGGGGCGCAACGCCGTGGCCCGCTCGGCCGCCGCCAGATCCTCGACCACGACAGTCCGGGCGAGCAGGGACGACACGGCGGTACGGAACCGATCGTCACCGATCTCCACCAGGTCCAGCGCGGCAACGGCACCGGCCGGGAGCGGACCGCCGGCGCTGGCCGCCCCCGGGACGATCGCCGCGCTGCCGGCAGCGCCGGCGCAGGCGTCAGGCTCATCCGCGACGGTGACGGCGGCCACCAGCGCTGCTCGGCCGGCATCCGTTTCCCGCAGCCACGCAAAGGCCGCCATGGCGTCCCCCGACGTGCCGACGAGCAGGGCGTCCGCCGCCGGGCCCAGCGCCGCGGCGATGGCCGCCTCCGCGCCGGCGGTCACGCTCAGGACGCCGGCCAGCCGGCCGATCACCTCAAGGGTCGGATCCGGTGCCGGAGCCGAGTCCTCCGCCGTGTTCGAGGCGGTCTGCCCGGTCTGCGCGCCGGTAGCAGCCCTCAACAGTGCCGCGGCTCCGTCGGCCGGTGAGAGGGAGAGGTGCAGCGCGTCGCATCGCGCGGCCCAGGATGCGCGGTCACGCTCGGCGCTACGCTCCTCACCGCGCAGGACCTCGAGCCGCTCGGCGGCAGCGGCATGCACCGCCACGGCCGCGCTGTACTGCTCGGCGAGATCCTCCCGTGCGCTCCCCATCCGAGAGAGTTCGATCTCGAGGGCCGAACGTGACGCCGAGGTCTCGGTCTCCCGCTCCCGCGCGGCGTCGAGTGCCTCGGTCGTCCGTGCTATCTCGTTCTCGGCACTGGTGGCACGGGACCTGGCGGCCTCCACCTGGCCGGCAAGGCGCGCGATCTCCTCACGGCGAAAAGACGCCGCGCGTGCCGCGGCGATCAGTTCCTTCTCCTCCTGAGCGAGCGCGGCCTCGAGATCGGCACGCCTGGTGACCACCTCGGCGAGCAGATCCCGATCACGCTCCAACCGCTCGGTGAGGGCGATTTCCTGCTCCCGGACCGCCGTGGCCTCCTGTTCCAGTTCCTCGGGGTCGCGGCGCCCACGTACGTCGTCGGTCGCGGCACGCAACAGGCGACCCCGTTCGACGGCGAGGGAACGGGTGCCCCGCAGCCGTTCCCGCAGGGATGCCAGGGCGTACCAGGTCTCCTGGGCGCCGGTGGCGCGCGGAATGATCGCCGTCAGGTCGGCCTGCAGCTGCTCCTCACGGCGGGCTGCCGCGGCGTGAGCGGCCTCGGTGGTCGTCAGCCGCGCCCGCAATGCCTCCTCGTCCGCGAGGTCGGAGGTGATCGCGACCTGGGCACGATGGAGATCGTCGGCGAGAAGGCGCAGGCGGGCGTCCCGTAGCGAAGCCTGAATCACACCGGCCTTACGGGCGATCTCCGCCTGCCGACCGAGCGGCCCTAACTGCCGACGCAGTTCGGCGGACAGATCGGTGAGGCGGGTGAGGTTCGCCGACATCGCCTCGAGCTTGCGGAGTGCCTTCTCCTTGCGTTTACGGTGTTTGAGGACGCCGGCGGCCTCCTCGATGAACGCACGGCGATCCTCCGGGCGCGCGTGCAGGACCGCGTCGAGCTGGCCCTGGCCGACGATCACGTGCAACTCTCGGCCGATACCCGAGTCGCTCATCAGTTCCTGGATATCCAGCAGGCGACAACCGGTACCGTTGATCGTGTATTCGCTCTCGCCGCTGCGGAACATCAGTCGCCCGATGGTCACCTCGGTGTACTCGATGGGGAGCGCGCCGTCCGAGTTGTCGATCGTCAGAAGTACTTCGGCGCGCCCCAAGGCCGGGCGAGCGGGTGTGCCCGCGAAGATGACATCGGACATAGTGCCGCCACGTAGGGCCTTGGCACCCTGCTCCCCCAGTACCCAAGCGATGGCGTCAACGACGTTACTCTTGCCCGACCCGTTGGGCCCGACCACGCAGGTTATTCCCGGCTCGAGATGCAGGGAGGTCGAGCTCGCAAAGGACTTGAAGCCCCGCAGGGTCAGGTTCTTGAGATGCACCAGTCTCCGGAGCGCTGGAAGGGTTCACCGGCTCGACCCGGGATGGCCGGACTCAGCCGACGTTCGACAGAGCCATCCTAGTCGGCCACCCGAAGCACCCAGCAGGCTACGCTCCGAAAAAACGAAGAAGGCGAGAAGTGAGGTTGCCCGGCTCTTCCTGGACATAGAGCCGCCAAAGTGATCCGAGACACACGGGCAACATCACTGGGCAGAGACGAGCCAGCCGGGAAAACGACCGATTCGATGGTCTCAGCGATCATGAAGTCCGTAGAGACGGAGCCTTGCCCACGTAACCGGGCATACCCACTACGAGGGGGCGCCTCCCCGAGGAACGCCCCGCCAGCTCAGCTGAACGCCGGTTCGGCGTCGAGCGCCCGGACATCCTCCGGCACGTCGACACCACCCACCAACGCCTCGTTAACCTCACGTACTCGAGCCAGTTCTGCCTCGAGCTCCGCTACTCGGGCACGAAGCCGACGCACCTCGCAAGAGAGACGCAAGTCGCCGCCGGAACCGACGTGGCCAAAAAGGGCCTTCGCCATAGTGATGGTCCTCCACGATGAGTGACCTAGTGGGTGTCAGACAGCACAAGATCGGAACAGATCAGAGTGCGCCCCAAACAATGACTCCAGGTTCCCATGCCGAGTGACCGAAAGTCAAGAGCATGCCACATGCTCCCGAGCCGGTCCGGTGAACATGCAAAAAGCGGACGGTCATACCCACGACAGTTCCGACAACGCAGCGTCTGCAACCAGTCACTTTCGTCGAAAGTCGGTCAGATCACTCTGCGCCACCTGCCACACAGCCTCCACCCTGTCCGTCCGCCCAGGGGTGTGACCCGTCATCAACAAGTGCAGAAGGTCACGACAGGCCGGCTCCGGCCCCTCCGCGACCACCTCGACCGCCCCGTCCGGGAGGTTGGTGGCGGATCCGACCAGGCCCAGGCGCCGGCCCCGGGTACGCACGTAGTCACGAAAGCCGATGCCCTGGACAAGGCCGGCGACCCGGGCAGTGAATCGGACCACGGCGTGTCCGGACTCCCTCTGCTCCGCGGATACATCGCTCATCAGCACGGTAGGGTATTGGCCATTGTGGATACCACATACTTCCCAGACATGGCAGGCCGGCCGAGAGGGACACGGCGGCAGGGTGATCATCGGCTGGAACGGCCGGACCGGCCACGTTTCCGCCGCCGGTCCGCTGCCGTGCTACTCGCGTGTGGAGCTCTCGGCTCGGCACTCCTTCTCAGCGGTTGCGGCCAGAACTTCTCCCAGGACGGCGGCACACTACCCGTCCCACGCGCGAGCACCGATGGTGACCGCCAGGTCACCCCGGAGCCGGTCGACGGCGCAGACAAGATTATTGGTCCTGGCTACGCCCCGCCGCGTACCGCAGGGCCTACCCAGACAGCGGTGCCCAATCTGCCGGGCGGCAAGCAGTAGTCAGTACCACGCGTAACTACTACCCATACGATTTACCTCATGCCGATCGCCGGTGAGACGCGGCTGGACACCCGGCTACCCAGGCCAAGATCAGCCCTCTCGCCGGCCTGGTAGCCCGCACGACCGCCGCTCCCGGAGAGCTGGCGTGTCCTTGGCGCTCGCAGCCTGGGATAGACGCTTGCCAGGTGCGCGTCCACCCGCTGGCTTCGATTCGCCAGGACGACGGCCACCGACGGCGTCGTCGAGGGCCGGTCTGATCCGTTCTCCCGGGTCTGCGTCTGCTGGGTCTGCATCTGCTGGGCCTGCGCCCGCTCCCGGGCCATCCGCTCCGTCCTGGTCAGTCTCCCCGCCACCGCCACCGCGAAGCCTGCCATCCACGACCGACGAAACGCCCGCGGGTCCTCCTGGCGTGGTGGACGGGCGAGGGCCAATCCCTGTGCCTGCTGGACCAGCAACGAGGTGAACAACATCTGCACGCGGTGGATATCCACATCCATCCCGAACAGATGAGCGGAGTGCCCCGTCCCCACTGCACGCTGCTCGGTCCGGTACACGAGCCGGCAACCAAGCGGTGCGGCAATGCCCGCGAGCAACGAGATCTTGTCCCGGGCATGGGGCGGATCGACGGCCACCACCAGGTCAGCCGCCTCGACGCGGTGCGGCGACGCCTCCTCGACCAGCGCGCGGTCGATCCCGTACTGGGCGATTAACTCGGCCGCCTTGCTGTTATAGGTTTCGCGGGCGGCCTCGCTCAGCCCCTCCGCCTCCGCCATCGCCAACAGCTTCCGTATACGACCGAGCAGGGCATCCGGATTCATCGCGCCTCCGTCCATGTCGCGTCGGGGGCAGGCCAGCCAACCGACGTGCCGGATGATGCCTCACCGATCCCGGCAGCCCGGTCTCGGTCCTGGACGAGGCGATAACTGTGAACGCCGCGGCAGGTCTGGCTCCCCACCCGACTGTCGCGGACGCCACGCCCGGCACCCCCACCCGAGAGCCGCGGGCACCCGAGAGCCGCGGGATTCGAACGTGTGATCGAACCTTACCACCTGGCCCGCCTTGGGTGCGGCTGGCAGGTGGGGCAAGTGAAGCTCGACCGGTTCATGAAAGCGTCCCGGCGCACCGCGTCTCCGCATCGTGTGCATGGCCGACCCGCGCGGCCGTACACCTGTAGCGACCGTTCGAACAGCCCGCTGACCCCGTCCGCCGACACGTACAGGCGGTCGAAGGACGTACCGCCCACCTCAAGAGCCGCGATCATCACCGTCCGCACGCAACCCAGCAGCCTGCCGACCTCCGCCCGGGTGAGGGTCTCGGTCGGCCGCGCGTAGTGCAGCTTCGCGGCCCACAGGGCCTCATCCGCGTAGATGTTCCCGACCCCGCTGACAAGTGTCTGATCGAGCAGGGCCCGCTTCACGCCGGTACGGCGTCGACGCATCCTCTCCGTGACGAGCCGCTCGTCGAAGGCGGGATCCAGAGGATCCCTGGCGATGTGCGCGACGGGAGCAGGCAGATCCGCTTCCCCCATTGCGACCGCCAGGCCACCGAAGGTGCGTTGATCCACAAATCGCAGTTCGCGTCCTCCGTCCGTGAAGACGAACCGGATCCGCAGATGCTTCTGGTCGGGGGTGGCGGGTGGAACGACGAGCAACTGTCCGCTCATCCCGAGATGGGCGATCAGTGCATCCCCCTGGGCCGGATGACCTGGGGGCAGGGCAGGCGGAGACATCTCGGCCAGCACGGCAGCTGATTCCTCCTCCGGTGGTTCTTCTGGAACCACCGGAGCGCACGCCGCATGGTCTACCGGCGGCTGAAGCACCAGCCACAGATACTTGCCACGGCGTCGTGCCGCCGTTATCCGGCGGCCGACGAGCAGCGCCGAGAAGTCGGCGGCACCGGCCAGATGACGGCGCACCGCACGAGGATGGTGGACATCAACCGATGCGATGACGCGACCGACGGCACCACGTTCCAGACCGCGGCGAACAACCTCTACTTCGGGGAGTTCTGGCATGATCTCCGGTCGTCGGGTCGGGTCAGTGGGATGACACCGGACCCTCGACGTGGCTCGATGAATCTGTTGCCACCACTGAATCTGTTGCCACCACCGAGCCTGTCGCCAGCGCCCAGGAAGCGAATCGGGGCAGCTGATGATCAGCTACTCTCACGGACCCGAGACCTGATCGTGATCAAGGCTGCCGACGGCGGACCTCTCATGATTTCCGCCGGCGACGTCCGCGCCCGAACCGTCCTCCCGCCCCAAGGCTGACCGTTCCTCGAGAACCGCGAAAGCCGCGGCGGCAGCCCGCTGCTCGGCCTCCTTCTTGCTTCCCCCTTCGCCCTCGCCCAGTGGCTCTCCCGCGATCCTCGCGTAGGCGGTGAATCGCTTCGCGTGGTCCGGACCGGCCTCCTCGACGATGTATTCGGGCGGCCCGAGAGCCAGCACCGCCGTCTGTTCCTGCAGTGAGGTCTTCCAGTCAAGCCCTGCGCCTCGGCCGGCGGCCTCGTCCAGCAAGGGATCGAAGAGACGGTGCACGAAACCGGAGGCCACGTCGAGGCCTGAGGACAGATAGACCGCCCCGATGATGGCCTCGAGGGTGTCGGCGAGGATGCTCGCCTTGTCGCGCCCCCCGGTGGTCTCCTCGCCCCGGCCCAGCAGCAGGTACGGACCGAGCCCGGTGGGTCCGATCCCCCGTGCCACGTCCGCGAGAGCCCGCATGTTCACAACCGAGGCCCGCTGCTTGGCGAGCTGCCCCTCGGGAAGATCCGGGTGGCGGATGAACAGTGCCGCCGTCACCACCAGACCGAGCACCGCATCGCCCAGGAACTCCAGGCGTTCGTTGGTGGGCAGGCCGCCCTTCTCATAGGCATAGGAGCGGTGTGTGAGGGCGCGGTCGAGCAGCTCGGGGTCGATGGCGACCTCGAGTACCTCGATCAGGCCGTCCCGCGGCGGCGGGGGTGGCAGCTGGCGGGTCATCCGACCAGCCCGGCCAGGGCCCGCCGACGCGCCACCAAGATCGCCATCGCCGCTCTGGTCCGAGAAGCCAGGTCCGCCTGGACCGCGACCGACGCCGCCCTCAGCGCCGCGAGCAGCCCGACTGCCTGGCTGTCGCCGGCTTCATCCGGTGCCCGCTCCGCGTGGACCGCGACACCATCGACCCCCAGCACGATCGTTCCCCCCCGCACATCAGGATCTTCCAACGTTCCCCATCCCGGATCCAGACCGGCCCTGGACAGGTGCCCCGTACCCCGATGAGATTCCCACCATCGCATCCCGCGAATGACGGACATCAGGACATCTCCGGTGAATCCGTCGGTGACCGCCACGTCGACTCCACGGCGATGATCGATCTTCTGGCCGTCGCCCGGCTCGCCTGTCCACGAAGGCGCGAGGAGCCGATCAGCCGTCAGCGGGCCGACATAGTGCAGATCGAGCGATCGGAGCAGCTCGTCGGCGGCTCGCCGCAAGGTGTCGGGAAGCGCTGGACGCGCCGTCAGAAGCCCGACTCGGGGAGCGTTGACGGCGAAACGAACCGCGGCGTATGCACTGCCCGCGACCGCGAACTGGGCGAGTTCGTCCGCCGTCACATCAACCGTCGCCCCCGCGTCACACAGCACGACGGGGGCGTTCGCCCCGCCGACAATCGAGGCGAGAGTGGCCCGCGTCGCCCCGGGGAGCAGACCGCAGGTGAACTGAGCCGAGGCGACCACGGCTTCGGCCGGGGCTATCGAGACCATCGCATCGGCATGTCCGTCACGGACCAGGCGCGCCGCCACCCGGACGCCGGAGTCCCGACGTGCTCGCACTTCACGCAATGCCTCCGGGCCCGCCGAAACGCCGCGAGCGGCCGTGGCGAGCAGGACGCGCTCGCCTGGCACAATTCCCAGCCGAGCAAGGTCATCCCGGACGGCATCACCGGATGTCACCAGAGTGAGCACCAGATGCGGATCCGCGCCGAGCGCACTGGGCAATGCCTCGAGGAGAGGCCCGGAAGGGAACCCCTCCCCCACCAGGTCAACGGCGATACGTGTCACACCGGGTCAGACGTCAAGCACCTGACGGTCGTTGTACCGGCCGCACGTGCCACAGACGGTGTGCGGCCGAATCACGTGCCCCCGCGAGCACTTTGCGAGGGTCGGCACCTTGGCCTTCCACTGCGAACGCCGGGACCGGGTGTTGCTGCGCGAGGTGCGCCGCTTCGGGACGGCCACTATTCCTTCTCCTTGCTCTCATGAGGGTCGGTGCGACCCTTCTCGGTTCCCGCCGCTCCGCTGCCGGCCAGCGCGGACAGCGCCGCCCATCTCGGGTCGGATCGCGCATGGGAATGTCCAGGCTCGACATCGTCGAGACGCACCCCGCAGTCCACGCAGAGTCCCGCACAGTCCGGACGGCAGATGGGTGACAGCGGAAGGTTGAGTACCAGGGCATCCCGCACCACGGGCTCGACGTCCGCATGATCATGGATTAGTACCCGAGCATCTTCGTCGTCACCCAGGTCCACGGCTCGGTCAGGGTAGTAGAACAGCTCGCGAAACTCGACCATGCTGACCTCGGACACGTCGTCCAGACAGCGCGCACATTCACCCCGAAGCGGCGCCACGACGCTCCCGCTGACCAGGACACCCTCGATCACCGATTCGAGACGCAGGTCCAGGGTGACGCTTGCGCCGGCCGGCACCCACATCATCTCGGTTCCGAGATCGGCGGGAAGTTCCGCCTGCGCCCGGACAAGCCGCATCGACCCGGGCCGACGACCGAGCTCACGGGTGTCCAGTACAAGGGGACCCTTCGGGGTCCGACGGCGAAAGTGGGATCCAGTCATGGCGGCAGTCGAGTTCACATCTACGTCAATGTCAGGAAGCCCGGCCGAAACAGGGCCTTCGTGGTGGTGTAGCTACCCGGCGTCGCTAACGACGGAGGCAGCCCGACGTCAGCGGCACCCTGGACCCTCCCAGAGGCCCGGACCCTCCCAGAGGATCGACGAACAGACTCCAGCCGGTCAGCAAGCCAGTCAGCTGCTGCGAGCCGGTCAGCTACTACGGTCTCCTAGCCTATCCGATCGGTGCCGCGGACGATCCGATCAAGCTGCCGAGATCTCCGGACACCCGAGCCCGGCGGGCGGCGGACCTCCGCCTAGGAAGCCGCTCGGGTACCGCTCGCCCCCCGCGACCGGCCCCGGAGCCCGGACAGTCCGGAACGGCGGGAGAGCCCGGCGGAGGTCGGTCGGCGGCTACCCACCCGGCGGGGGTTACTGAGCGAGGCGCTCACGGAGCTGTTTGAGTACCACATCCGGTACCAGCCCCGACACGTCACCTCCGTAACGCGCAACCTCCTTCACCAGGCTGGAGGACAGAAAGGCATATTGCGGGTTCGTACTCATGAAAAGAGTCTCCACGCCCGCAAGCGAATTGTTCATCTGCGCCATCTGAAGCTCATAGTCGAAGTCGCTGACCGCACGCAGTCCTTTGACGATCGACTGGATACCCCTGCTCCGACAAAAATCGACGATCAGCCCGTGGGACGCATCCACCAGGACGTTGGACGGCGCCATCGGATGATCACGCAGGGCCTCTCTGATGAGCTCCATCCGCTCGTCGACGGTGAACAAGGTGACCTTGTTCTTGTTGATCGATACGGCGACCACGACCTCGTCGAAGAGTCTGCTCGCTCGGACGATGATGTCGAGATGACCGTTGGTGATCGGATCAAATGAACCGGGACAGGCTGCCCTCCTCATGATCGAATACCGTACCAGAGAGCACCCTCTCCGTACCTCCGGTCGCGCAGCGCACACAACCCGTCAGGCCAGGCGACCGGGCCCGAGCGGTGCGATCTTTCGACAACGCAGACACCGTCCGCAGTCAACCAGGCGGCCGCCAGCAGCTTTGACAGCACTTCGCCGAGTTCCGAATCGCGCATCGCGTACGGCGGATCGAGGAAAACCACGTCGTAGGGATTATCCGAGGTGTTCTGCACCACACGCTCTACCGCGGCTTGCGCGATCTTCGCGCCCGACAGTCCCAGCGCTGTCACGTTCCGCCGTAGAGTGCGTATCACGATCGGATCGCGGTCGACGAGAAGAGCATGAGCGGCACCCCGAGACAGCGCTTCCAGACCGACCGCACCAGACCCGGCATAAAGATCGGCAATCCGAGCACCCCGCAGATCCAGGCAGGTCGACAAGGTGTTAAACAATCCCTCACGGGCACGTTCCGAGGTCGGACGGGTGGTTGTTCCGGGTGGAACCACGAGCCGCCGACCACCCGCGGTTCCACTGATGATGCGCGTCATCGGGCCACCCGGTCATCCCTTCTCGAGGAAGGCGACACTGGTGTCGTCGAGAACCGCGTCGAGCAGCCGGCGCAGTGCGGGATGCCGGTCCAACCCGGGGTCGTCGTCAACCAGGCGACCGGCCTCCTCGCGTGCGTCGCGGATCAGGTCCTCATCACGAAGAAGTTCCAGGAGCTTCAGGGATCGTCGTCCGCCGGACTGAGCGGCCCCGAGCACATCGCCCTCTCGACGCTGCGCGAGGTCGAGACGGGCCAGCTTCGCCCCGTCGCTGGTGGCGGCGACCGCGCTGAGCCGCTCCCAGGCGGGGGATCCCGGCTCGGCCGCTGTATGCAGAAGACACCAGCCGGGCGCGGTGCCCCGGCCGACCCTCCCGCGCAGCTGGTGCAGCTGGGACACGCCGAACCTGTCCGCGTCCAGGACGACCATCACTGTCGCGTTCGGTACGTTCACTCCCACCTCGATGACGGTGGTGGCGACCAGCACGTCGACCTCGCCGGCCGCGAATCGGTTCATGGTGGCCTCCCGTTGCCCGGGTGCGAGACGACCGTGCAGCGGTTCAACCCTGAGGTCCGCAAGCTCGCCATCCACCAACAGGGGCAGCACCTCACACACTGTCGCAGCTGGTCGGGACGCTCGCGGATCCGGACCGGCCGTCGAGGATTCGGTGGAATCGTCCTCCCCGTCCCCGTTCTCCCTGCCCGCACCGATCCGGGGACACACGACATAGGCCTGATGCCCGGCGGCCACCTCGTCGCGGATTCGTCCCCACATTCGATCCGTCCAGGATCTCTGGCTCGCCGGCACCACGAACGTCCCAATGGGAGAGCGTCCCGCTGGCAGTTCGGTGAGCTCGGAGACTTCGAGATCACCGAACACGGTCATCGCGACCGTCCGGGGAATCGGCGTCGCGGTCATCACAAGAAGGTGGGGAGGACGTCGTCCACGCGCTCGCAGTGCGTCCCGCTGTTCGACGCCGAAACGATGCTGTTCGTCGACGACGATCAGACCAAGATCGTTAAAGGTCACCTCATCGTGCAGCAGGGCATGAGTACCGACCACCAGACCGGTGGAACCGTCCGCGATCTCCGCCAGAGTCTCCCGCCGCGCACGCCCTCCCATCGATCCGGTGACCAGCGTCACCCGCGTGGCCCGATGATCGGCTCCTAGTTCCCCTGCCCGGGCCAGATCGCCGAGCATCTCCCGGAGGCTTCGGCTGTGCTGAGCGGCAAGAGTTTCGGTGGGCGCCAGGAGTACCGCCTGGCCGCCCGTGTCGACCACGGTGAGCATCGCCCGCAAGGCGACCAGTGTCTTGCCCGAACCCACCTCTCCTTGCAGCAGTCGATGCATCGGAACGGGCCGACCGATCTCGGCTGCGATCGTCTTCCCCACCTCGCGCTGACCCGTCGTGAGGGGGAAGGGCAGATCGGCATCGAACGCCGCCAGCAGACCATCCGGACGCTGCGGCCGGGGTGTTGTCGCCAGCGCCTCCACCTCACGACGCCGCTGGGCCAACGCCACCTGCAGCACCAGAGCCTCATCCCAGGTGAGGCGCCGACGACCGGAGGCGATCTCACCACGGTTCGCGGGCTGGTGAACCAGCCGGAAGGCCTCGGCCAGAGCGGGCAGGCGGTACCGGCTGCGGAGATCGTCCGGCAACGGATCCTCGACGGGATCGAGAGAGTCCAACGCCAGCCGGACGCACCTCGCCAGCGTCCAGCTCGGCACCTTGGCGGAGGCGGGGTAGATCGGAACCAGCGCGTTCGCGAACGGCGCACCGCTGACGGCTTCCCCGCTCTCCTCGGGTTCGAGGAGCTGGACCTCCGGGTTGGTCAGCTGACGCCGCCCGCGGAACTCGTCGACCTTGCCGGCGAACAGCGCGGTCGTCCCGGGACGGAGGTCACGCTCCCGCCAACTCTGATTGAAGAAGGTCAGTGACAGTGAATGCCTGCCGTCCGTCACCGTCACGCGCACCATCGACTTCCGGGTGCCGCGCATCGGGCGGCGTTCCGTCTTCTCGACCCGGGCCTGGACCGTAACCGTCTCACCGACGGCGAGGTCCGCGAGGTCCGTCAGCTCGCCTCTCTCATGGTACCGGCGGGGCAGGTGCCCCAGCAGATCACCGACCAGCCTCAACTCCAGACCATCGGCCAGGAGGGCGGCGGCACGCGCGCCGACGAGGGCCTTCAGGGGCGTGTCGAGGTCGACCACATTACCGATAGTGCACCGGAGCACCGACAGTACCGAGACCCACCGGCTCCCGCCGCATCATCTGGACCACAGAAGGTGGGGTAACCTCAAGCGGGCCGCCACTGCGCGCGTCCCCCCGGCGGCGCCGTCAGGGTCGCGGGTTGCGTACGATCCTGGTTCTGACCTGGTTCTGACTCCCCTGACGTCCCGGGCACGCCTACCGGGACCAGTACTACTTCGACTTCGGCTACTACTTCGACGGAGTGTTTCTCGTGTCTTCGGTGTGTGACGTCTGCGGCAAGGGGCCGGGCTTCGGTATGTCGGTCTCCCACTCCCACCGACGCACACGCCGTCGGTGGAACCCCAACATCCAGACCGTGCGCACGGTCGTGGGCGGGACCCCCAAGCGGCTGAACGTCTGCGCTTCCTGCATCAAGGCGGGCAAGGTCTCTCGCGCCTGAGCCCTCCGGGCCGGACGTTACTCCGGCCGGACGGGGCGTCACCGGACACAGGCCTCCCGTGGAGGTCGAGGCGGAGCGCGGCCACATCCACGCCGGGTGCGCTGCCGGTCACCGACGCCGATCCGTTAGTGTCCCGGCATGGCAGGCTCCAGGCGTCGGATTCGGCTCGCCCTCCTGTTCGGTGGCCGCAGCACCGAGCACGCGATCTCCTGTATATCGGCCAGCGGTGTACTGCGAGCCCTGGATCGTGACGTCTACGACGTCGTCCCCGTCGGCATCGACACACATGGCCGCTGGGTCGTGCTGCCGGACGACCCGACCGCCCTCGCGGTGACGGGAGACCGACTGCCTGCCGTCGTCGCGGCCCAGGGTGAGAGCGTCGTCCTGGCCGCGGATCCGACGACGCCCGGTCTGCTGCCGCGCCGCCCCCGCGGCGGCCTCGACGCTGTCAGGAACACCCTCGGGAGCAGCGACGCTCTCGGGAGCAGCGACATTCCCGGGGACATCGATGTGGTCTTCCCGCTGCTCCACGGCCCCTTTGGGGAGGATGGGACGGTCCAGGGTCTCCTGGAGATGGCCGGCCTGCCCTACGTCGGCTCCGGGGTGTTCGCCAGCGCGGCCGCCATGGACAAGCAACACATGAAGGCACTGCTGCGGGCCGCCGGCCTTCCCGTCGGCTCCTACGCCGTCCTGCGAGCCGGTGACACACTCACCGGGGCCGACCAGGAACGGCTGGGGCTGCCAGTCTTCGTGAAGCCCGCGCGCGGCGGGTCGAGTATCGGGATCAGCCGGGTCGAGGCCTGGGCGGACCTGGACACCGCGATCAAGGCAGCCCGCGCCAGCGACCCCAAGGTCCTGGTGGAGTCGGCGATCGTCGGCCGCGAGATCGAGTGCGGGGTCCTCGGAATTCTAGACGGCCCCGGTGCCGAGGCGAGTGTGCCCGCCGAGATCACCGTCACGTCTTCGGCCGGCTTCTACGACTTCGAGGCCAAGTACATGTCCGACGCCACCCACTTCGACGTCCCGGCCAACCTGTCCCACGCGGTACGGGAGGAGGTCCGGGGAGTGGCGATCGCGGCGTTCGAGGCCCTGGACTGCGCCGGGCTCGCGCGGGTTGACATGTTTGTCACGGCCGACGACCATGTGATCATCAATGAGGTCAACACGATGCCCGGTTTCACCCCTACCTCGATGTTCCCGCGGATGTGGGAGGCGAGCGGGGTCACCTATCCGCAGTTGGTGGACCGGCTCGTCAGGCTGGCCCTGCGCGACGGAGCGGGGCTGCGCTGACCGCCCGGCACCTGCGCCACCCGGGCCCGTGACGGCGTGGAGGCGTTCCGCCGGGCGGGAATGGCCGGGAGCTCGTCTCAGGATGTCGTCGGCCTGCTGTGCCCCCGCACGGCGGGGGCGACCGAGACGAGTACCTCGAACGCCTGCACGTCGGCGGGCAGGGTGAGAACCACCTGGGGCTGCCGGGTGGGGGTGGAATAGCGCACCGTCGTCCCGCCCAGGTCCTCGGCGAACCACCCCACATCGTCCACGACGGACAGCATCGCATCGGGACGGTAGCTTGCCGGAAGACCGGGCGCGCCGCAGGTGAGCACCACCGGCGCCGCGCCGTAGGCCGCCGCCGTGGCCTGTGGGGGGTCCAGTGCCCGGCGGTCGAGATCGTCCCCGAGCGACGGGGGAAGATCGTGGACCAGGTCCACGCACGACGAACGGACCGACTCCGCGGGCATCGGCACGTTGGTCAGCCGAATCGATCCGGGACCGCCGCATCCGACCAGCGCGAGCAGGACCCACGAGGCGACGAACACCGGATACCGGCATGACCGCCCCGGCCTGCGCCCGCCCCGTGCCGGGCGCCGGCCCCGCTCGGCTTGCTCACCACCGGTGGCCATGTCCCGATTCTGGCGCGCCACCGACGTCACCGGTGGCCCGGCCCCGGCGGTGGGCGCAGGCCGGGGGCCGGGGCCGGGGGCGCCCACCGGGTCCCCCGTCCCGGAGCCGACCTGACCCACGTCGGGACGGAGAAGCTTTAGCGGCGGAGAAGCTCAGAAGTGAACGACCGGGCAGGTCAGCGTGCGGGTGATGCCGTCGACCGACTGCACTCTCGCCATGACCATCTTCCCGAGGTCATCGACGGTGGCCGCCTCCGCCCGGACGATGACGTCATAGGGGCCGGTGACGTCCTCGGCCTGGGTGACCCCGGGGATCTGCTCGATCTCCTTGGCAACCGAGGAGGACTTGCCGACCTCGGTCTGGATAAGGATGTACGCGTGGACCACAGACGCTCCCTCGTCGGACGTCGACAGCCCGTCGAGCAGAACTACGGGCCGACAGAAGGTAACAGGCAAACGGCCCGGATGAGAGCCTCCGAGGTCGAGGAATTTGCTCAGATCGGCCGACAGGGACCGACCGAGGGGTCGCCCGGCCTCATCCGGAACCCCAATCGTGGGGGTCAGCTGGTCGGCTCGGTACCCGGTTGTGATGGCAACCACGACGCCGCTACCCAGAGCGAAGGATAGGAGACACGTGAACGCTCGGAGCATCCGGAGCGAGCCGCCGCCGGAACCGAGCTCCGCCCCGCCCCGCGTACTGACGATCGCCGGATCGGATTCGGGCGGCGGCGCGGGCATCCAGGCAGATCTCAAGACGATGCTCGCCCTCGGCGTCCACGGCATGAGTGCGATCGTCGCGGTGACGGCACAGAATTCCCTGGGCGTCCATGGTGTGTGGGATCTCCCTCCGGAAGCGGTCCGAGCCCAGATCAGAGCGGTCGTGGCGGACATCGGGGTCGACGCGGTGAAGACGGGGATGCTCTCCTCCGCGGCCCTGGTCTCGCTGGTCGCCGCCGAACTCTCGCGGCTCGACGTACCCGTCGTGGTCGATCCGGTCAGCGTCTCCAAGCACGGCGACCCCCTGCTGTCCCCGGAGGCGGTCGAGGTGGTCCGTACGGAGCTCATGCCCCGCGCTACCATCGCCACACCGAACCTCGACGAGGTACGTCTGCTGACCGGGGTGGAGGTGCGGGACGTCGCCGACCTGCCCAGAGCCGCCGAGGCGATGCTCGCCCTGGGCCCGCGCTGGGTGCTGGTGAAGGGCGGGCATCTTCCCGGCGACGCGGTCGACCTGCTCACCGACGGGACCACCGAGGTCGTCCTCCGAAGCCCCCGCCTGGACCGGCGGCACACCCATGGCACCGGATGCACGCTGGCCTCCGCGATCGCCGCGCACCTGGCGCAGGGGCGTGGTCACGTCGAGGCCACACAGGCCGCCAAGGCCTACGTCAGTGGCGCCCTGGCCAGCGGCTTTCCGCTCGGCGCGGGGATCGGCCCGGTAGACCACGGCTATCGTCACCGTAGGTAGCAGCCTGAGAGCCGGGCTCGGGCCGCGCCGGCGGCGTCTGGTTCAATCGCCCCGCCGCACGTGACCTGACGCACGTCACGCATCCGCATCATCACCGTGGAGGTAGCCCGTGGGGGCGCACAGCTCGGGAGTGGTACCGTCCACCAGCACGGACCGACGGTGGTACCGCATCGTCGGCGGCGCTCCGCTCACCGGCTCGGTCGAAGCGTCCGGGGCCAAGAACTCGGTCACCAAGCTGCTCGTCGCCACCCTCCTCACGCCAGAGCCGTGCACCCTGACCCGGGTGCCTCGGATCGCCGAGGTCGACGTGGTCCTGGGCATGCTCGCCGAACTCGGCACCCAGGTGGAGTGGCTGGACGAGCACACTGTGCAACTCGCCACCGAAAAGATCATCGACGCGTCGCTGTCCGAGGCCTACTCCGGGGTCAACCGGATACCGATCCTGATGATGGGCCCGCTCCTGCACCGCGTCGGCGAAGCCGTGATCCCGCTGCCCGGCGGTTGCCGGATCGGCAAGCGTCCCGTCGACTTCCACCTCGCCGGCCTGCGTGCCATGGGTGCGGAGATCGTCGAGCAGCTGCGTTCCGTCCAGGTCAAGACCCTGGGTCTGCACGGCACCCATGTCGCGCTGCCGTTCCCGAGTGTCGGCGCGACCGAGAACCTGCTCCTGGCCGCGGTCCGGGCGCAGGGTACGACCGTCATCTCGAATGCGGCGGTGGAACCGGAGGTCATCGACCTCATCATGTTCCTGCAGCAGATGGGCGCCCTCGTCGACGTGGAGGTCGACCGCACGATCGTGGTGCAGGGGGTCGACGCCCTGCGGGGAGCCACCCATGCCCCGGTCCACGACCGCATCGAAGCCGCGTCCTTCGCCTCGGCCGCGGTAGCCACCAACGGCAGGGTGGAGGTGGTCGGTGCCCGCCAGGAACATCTGGCGACCTTCCTCAACCACCTCCGCCGGCTCGGTGGCGAGTTCGAGGTCACCCCGCGGGGCATGACCTTCTTCCGGGCCCAGCCGTTGACCGCGTCACATGTGCAGACCGACGTGCACCCCGGGTTCATGACCGACTGGCAGCAGCCCCTGGTCGTCCTGCTCACCCAGGCCAAGGGTGCCTCCGTGATCCACGAGACGATCTACGAGGACCGGTTCGGATACACCAGACAGCTGGCCGAGATGGGCGCCGACATCGCCCTGTCGACCCTGTGCCTCGGTGGGAAGGCCTGCCGGTTCGCGTCCCGGGACTTCGAGCATTCGGCGGTCGTGAGCGGGCCGACCTCCCTCACCGGCGGTGATCTGGCGATTCCCGACCTGCGCGCCGGCTTTGCCTACGTGCTGGCCGCGCTGGTGGCCGACGGCACCAGCATCATCCGCGGGACCCGTTTCCTCGAACGCGGTTACGAGGACCCGGTGGGTAAGCTGCGCTCGATCGGAGCGTTCATTGACACGCAGGCCGTGGGTTCGCCCCCGGCACCGACCACGCCCCGGCCTGACCGGAACGACGGTGCTGCCGGGCCAGGCGCGTGCAGGTGAGGCGCATGCAGGTCAGGGACATGCAGGTCAGGGACGGAGCCGGTACTCCGGGCCCGGCTCCCGACTCATCAGATCCTTGACGGCCTCCATCGGGGGAAGACCCTCATAGAGGACCCGTTCGACCTGGCGAGTGATCGGCATGGCGACGCCCAGGTCATCGGCCATGGCGAGCAGGGGGCGGCAGGAGCGCACCCCCTCGGCGACCTGCTGCTGTTCGGCCTCCACCTGCGCGAGCGTGAGGCCACGCCCGAGTTTCTCGCCGAAGGTGCGGTTGCGCGAGAGCGGGGAGCCGCAGGTCGCCACGAGATCCCCCAGTCCCGCCAGTCCCGCGAATGTCATCGGATCGGCACCCAGCGCGACCCCGAGTCGGAGAGTCTCGGTCAGGCCGCGCGTCATCAACGAGGCGAGGCTGTTGGTGCCGAAGCCCATTCCCTCCAGCATGCCGGCAGCCAGGGCGATGACGTTCTTGATCGCTCCGCCCAGCTCGCAGCCGATCACGTCGGTGTTGGTGTAGGGGCGGAAATAGGGCGTCCAGCACGCCGCCTGGACGGCCTCCGCCGTGCTCGTCGAAGTACTGGCGATCACAGTCGCCGCCGGCTGCTCGGCGGCGATCTCGGGCGCCAGATTCGGACCGCTCACCACCGCGATCCGGTCCGGCGACACGCCTGTGACCTGCGTGATGACCTCGCTCATCCGCAGCTGGCTGCCCACCTCCACCCCTTTCATCAGGCTGACGTAGACGGCGTCGGAGCCAATCAGGGGCGCCCATCCGGCGAGGACGGAGCGCAGCGCCTGAGACGGTACGGCCAGCACCACGAACTCCGCGCCGGCCAGCGCCTCCCCCGCGTCGGACATCGCGCGCACCCGGTCCGGCAGCTGGATCGCCGGCAGATAGCGCGGATTGACCTGGCGGGTGTTGACCGCCCGGACGATCTCAGGGTCACGGGCGACCAGGTTGACCCGCGCTCCGGCATCCGCGAGGACCTTCGCGAACACACTTCCCCAGGACCCGGCCGTAAGCACCGCGGCCCGTCTCACCTGGTTCCCCAGAAAACGTCCGGCCGAGCGGGGGGAGCGATCGCGACCCTGACGATGGGTACGAGGAAGGCGCCACCGATCGAGGCGTTTTCTACCTTGTGGCGGGAATCGACAATAATTGTGCCCTCCGGATGGATCGCGTGCCTGGTATCGACGCCCGGCCGGCTGGACATCTCGCATCGCGCCGCGTCCGCCGCGTCCTCACTCTGACCGTAGACGCCGATCTGGCGGGTACCACGCAGGATGCGCCGCATGCCGGGGACGCGCCACGGCTCCGGCGTTCAGCCCGCGCACGCAGGACCCGGCGCACCGCGGGGTCGGCATGGCCTATGGTCGCCTTCGTGTGGCTCCCACGAAACGGAGTGTCCTGGACGGTCGTGCTGCCGCTGAAGAACCTCACCCGGGCGAAGACCCGGCTGGACCGCCCCGACCGGAGCCGGCTGGCCCTTGCGATGGCTTTGGACACGGTGATGGCGGTACTTGGGTCCGAGACCGATCTGGTCGGCGCCGTGATGATCGTAACGAACGATCGGACGGCCGACCACGCCCTGTCGACTCTCCTCAATTCCCATTATATCGGCGCAGATCAACTGGATCTTTCCCCGGCTGCGAGGAGTGCTCGGCTCGTCGTGATTCCGGACGAACCCGACCGAGGTCTCAATCCCGCTCTGGTGCACGGCGCCGCGCTGGCCTCGGCCCGCTGGCCCACCCGTGCGGTGGCTGCCCTCTCCGCCGACCTTCCCGCGCTGCGCCCCCCCGAGCTGCATCAGGCGCTGTCCGAGGCGAGCCAGCACCGTCGAGCGGTTCTCGCCGACGCGACCGGAACGGGAACCGCTCTGCTGACCGCGTCGGCCGGCGCCACCCTGCAGCCCGCATTCGGACCACACAGTCACGCCACGCACCGTCGCTCCGGAGCGGTGGATCTGACGGGAACCCTCGGTGGCTCGGTACCGGGACTGCGACGTGACGTCGACACGCTGGCGGATCTGGCGCAGGCCCGGGACCTGGGGGTAGGCCTGGCCACCAGGGCGGCGCTGACCGCCGGGTATCACTCCCCGCTCGTGGCGGAGGACTCCGGCGGATCCGGCGGCGGACCGGGCACCTCGGCGGAGTCAGGGCTGTCCGTACCGCCGGGGATCGTAGGCGGAACCCAGCGCCGGATCGTGAGCGACGCGAGCGGACCAGGCCGGGCGAAGAAGTATCCCTGACCCAGCTCGCAACCCAGCTCCTCGAGCTCGGCGATCTGTCCTTCCCGCTCGATGCCCTCGGCCACGACGACGGCACCGAGGGCGTGCGCGAGACTGATCATCGATCGACGCATCGTCGCCACTCGGTGTCCGTCCCTGGGCGGTTCGAGCAGCGTCCGATCGAGCTTCACGACGTCCACCGGCAGTTGATGGAGGGCGGCCAATGTGCTGTGGCCGGCACCGACATCGTCGAGCGCGACCGCCACCCCCAGCGCACGAACCTCGTTCAACACCTCGCGTGCGCCGCGCAGATCGTCAATCCGGCTCGTTTCGGTGATCTCGACCACCAGCCTGCCCGGGTCGAACCGACTGGCCGCCAGCGCCCGGGCGACACTGTCGAGCAGCGTGGTGTCGGCGATCCTGCTGGCTGAGACGTTCACGTGCAGCCGCAGTGCCGAGGCCGGGTACGCCACGGCGACCTCCGCGCAGGCCTGGGTGAGGACCATGTCGTCGAGGGCGCCGACGATGCCGCCGTCCTCCGCGGCCGCGACAAAGGTGCCCGGTGGCACCGGTCCACGCCCCGGCTCCGTCCATCGGGCGAGGGCCTCCAGGGCGACCGGACTGCGATCGCGCAGCCGCACGATGGGCTGGTAGTGCACGTCGAAGCCGGCCGACCGTCCTCCCCTGCGCAGGGCGGTGGCCAAGGCGTCGGCGAGGTGCGTGCCGGCGCTGGGCGGGCACAGTCCGGGCCGGTAGACCACCAGACGGTTCTTTCCCGTTCGTTTTGCCGTGTGGACGGCCGTGTCGGCCCGCCGGAGCAGCGCCTCGGTGGTCTCCTGGGTCCGGCACGCGACGACCAGCCCCACACTCCCGCGGACCGGCCAGAGGTGACCGGCGGCCTGCGCCGGCTGGCGCAGCGCGGCCAGGACCCGTTCGGCGACGGTCTCGGGCAGTTCCCGCCCACCGTCCAACAGCACGGCGAACTCGTCGGAGCCGAGCCTCGCCACGGTGTCCGACGTGCCTACGCAGTGTCGTAGCCGTTGCCCGACCTCGCGCAGCAGATGATCACCTGCGGCGTGCCCGAGGCTGTCGTTGACGACCCGGAAGTCGTCGAGGTCGCAGTACAGGACGGCCACGTCACGGCCGTCGTGGCGGCTCGCGGCGAGGGCGTCGGTGAGCCGCTGGTGGAACAGGGCGCGGTTGGCCAGCTCGGTCAACGGGTCATGGGATGTCCAGTGCCGCGCCTCGTGCTCGGCCTCGCCGACCCGGCCCGCCAACCGCTGACTCACCCGCAGGGTCGTCAGCTGCCGGACGAGGACGGTGAGGACGAGCGTCGCACCCCCGATAATCTCGACCGGATCGAGAACGACTCCGCCGTGGGCCCGCCCCAGCAGAAGCGCCGCGACCGCGGCCGCGGCGACATAGGGGACCGCCGGCCACAGCCATCCGAGCAGTTCGCCGTGAACGGGCCACCGGCGAGACCGGCGGCCGTTCTCCCGGCCGTCCTCCCGGCCGGCACGCGATGCCGCAAGGACGATCAACAGGGCACCGGCGACCGAGCAGGAACCCGTCATCGTGGGATCCCTGCCGTCGAGCTGAACGATCCACACGCCGGCGACCGCGAGGCACACCAGTCCGGTTCCGGCGATCGCGACGGCGGGCAGGTCCACCGGTTGCCGGAAGCCTGCCACGTGCAGGAATGCGATGATCAACAGCAGCACGACGATCGGATGCGCAACCGCGAGGAGATGCTCCACCGGCTGCGGCGGGCGGGAGGAGTCCACTTCGTCGATCCCGGCGAGCACCCCGGACCAGGCGAGCAGGAACAGGGAGTTGCCGAGTATGACCTCGTCGAACGCGGTGGCCGGACTGGCGCGCGGGTAGGCGGCGGCCACCCCCTCGCAGCCCGCCCCGGCGACGCGGGTGAGCCGCGAGGAACTCGGCGGCCAGCGGTGGCTGCCCCCGGCGAGGCCGGCCATCCCTGCCGGCGCCAGCACGCCCGCGCGCGGTCGTGATCGACGCGCCCGACCCGCGGGAACAGCCGCGAAGGCGGCGAGTGCGAGGACCGGCATGGCGAGTTGGCCGGCGTCGGTGAGATACCCGGCATCCGTCGCGGTCCGCCCTCCGACCGATGCCCCGTCCCAGCGGTGCAGCATCCATCCGGCCTGTCCAACCGTCCAGGTTGCCAGCGCGAAGGACAGCCACACCAACCAGCGGCCCCGTACTCGACCGAGACGGCGACCGGCCAGGGCACAACTCAGTGTCGCGGTCAGGCCCGCGGCGATCGCGGCGGCGTCGACGAGCATCCCTCGTCCCGCCCTCCTCCCCCTGTGCTGGCCGCCTGGGGCAGTCGGCCGCCTAGGGCAGAGGGATCCGACCGGACCACGGAAACGGCCCGCTACATCACGATAAGGTACAAACGAGTGCGACGGCGCTTCTCGGCACCGTAGCGCGTGATCGCTATATCACAAAGAGTAGGCGGATACTTCGCGTGCCGCGCGGTCTCTGCCAGCGTCCGGATCGGAGTCAGACCAGCGATGCGGGTCCCGCCCGGCCCCCGCTGCCAGAGATGCCACATCGATGCTGCCGAGTCCATCGGGGACTGGCACCATCTACAGGCATGAGCGAGCTGATGGCGACCCGTCCTGAACAGCCTCAGCGCAAGGCCCGCAGTGGCCTGCTCGAGCCCCTGGAGGCGCCACGTCAGCCGGCGCCGTCCGACCTGCCCGCCGGCCGCTTCATCAACCGAGAGGCGTCCTGGCTCGACTTCAACGCCCGGGTCCTCGCGCTCGCCGAGGACGTGTCCACGCCCCTGCTGGAACGCGCGAAGTTCCTAGCGATCTTCGCCAGCAACCTGGATGAGTTCTACATGGTCCGGGTCGCGGGGCTGATGCGACGCGAGGCGACGGGACTGGCCGTCCGCTCCGCCGACGGGCTGACCGCCCGGGAACAACTCGATCTCATCAGCACGATGACGGCCGAGGTCACCCAGCGGCATTCGCGATGCTTCACCGACGAGGTGGGGCCGTCGCTGGCCCATGCCGGGATCAGCATCCGGTTCTGGCCCCAGCTGACCGAGACCCAGCGTGATCAGCTGCACCACTACTTCCACAAGCAGATCTTCCCGGTGCTCACTCCCCTCGCCGTCGATCCGGCGCACCCCTTCCCCTACATCAGCGGGCTGTCGCTCAATCTGGCCGTCCAGGTCCGTGACCCGGGCGGGGAGGTCGACCGCTTCGCCCGGGTGAAGGTGCCCCAGAACGTTCCTCGGCTGGTCCCCGTGGCGGTGGAGCCTACCGACACGACCGGCGTCCTGGGGGGCCTGGCCCCCCAGGCGAGCGCATGCTTCGTCCCGCTGGAGGAAGTGATCGCCGCCCATCTCTCCCAGCTGTTCCCGGGCATGGAAGTGATCGACTCCCATCTGTTCCGGGTCACCCGCAACGCCGACCTCGAAGTCGAGGAGGACGAGGCGGAGGATCTGCTCCAGGCTCTGGAGCGCGAGCTCGCCCGGCGCCGGTTCGGTCCCGCCGTCCGCCTGGAGGTGGACGGCGACATCGATGATGATCTGCTCACCCTGCTGATGCGGGAGCTGGAGATCACCGAGCGCGAGGTACATCGGGTCGCCGGCCTGCTCGACCTGTCGACCCTGTGGGCTCTCTACGACCTCGACCGCCCGGAGCTGAAAGATACGCCGCGGGTCCCGATCACACATCGGCGGCTGACGACCGATGACGGCGAGACACCGGACTTCTTCAGCGTGCTCCGGGAGGGCGACGTCCTCGTTCACCACCCGTACGACTCGTTCACCACGTCCGTTCAGCGGTTCATCGAGCAGGCGGCGGCCGATCCGCATGTTCTCGCCATCAAGCAGACGCTCTATCGCACGTCCGGGGACTCCCCCATCGTGGATGCCCTCATCGGCGCGGCCGAGGCGGGAAAGCAGGTCGTCGTCCTCGTCGAGATCAAGGCCCGGTTCGACGAGAGCGCCAACATCCGCTGGGCCCGCGAGCTGGAACGGGCCGGCTGCCACGTGGTCTACGGTCTCATCGGCCTGAAGACCCACTGCAAGACCTGCCTCGTGGTACGCCAGGAACGCGGCGGCCTGCGCCGCTACTGCCATGTGGGTACCGGCAACTACAACCCCAAGACCGCTCGGCTCTACGAGGACCTCGGGCTGCTGACCGCCGACCCGGGCGTGGGCGCGGATCTCACCGACCTGTTCAACGTCCTCACCGGCTACAGCCGACAGACGGAGTACCGCTCGCTGCTGGTCGCCCCGCAGCACATGCGGGATGGCATCCTGCAGCGGATCGAAGCCGAGGCCCAGGCTGCCCGGGAGGGCGGGGAGTCCGGGATCCGCATCAAGGTCAACAGCCTTGTCGACGAACAGGTGATCGACGCGCTGTATCACGCCTCCATCGCCGGGGTACCCGTGCACTGCCTGGTCCGCGGGATCTGCGCCCTACGTCCCGG
Source organism: Frankia sp. CoBUL1 (assembly GCF_978021245.1). Classification (NCBI taxonomy): domain Bacteria; kingdom Bacillati; phylum Actinomycetota; class Actinomycetes; order Frankiales; family Frankiaceae; genus Frankia; species Frankia sp. CoBUL1. The sequence continues at coordinate 43,769 of NZ_CDXDOS010000002.1, read as the reverse complement.
AGTGCCGGGCCTGTCGGAGACGGTCCACGTGCGCTCGATCCTGGGGCGGTTCCTGGAGCACAGCCGGGTCCTCGAGTTCACCTCGTCCGGCGAGTTCTGGATCGGCAGCGCGGACATGATGCACCGCAATCTCGACCGTCGTATCGAGGCACTCGTGCGCGTCCCGCACCCAGACCGGCGAGACACCCTGCGGCAGATGCTCGACCACGCGTTCTCCGACGAGGTGTCCGCCTGGGTGCTGCAGTCCGACGGCTGCTGGGAACGACGCACGACCGGGCCGGACGACGTTCGCCTGTCGGACTACCAGCACGACCTGATGGCCGACGCCATGCGGCGCGGGCACCGGTAAGCCCGGCGCCCGCACCGATGGTCAGTCGTTGCTCGCCGAGACGCTCGACTTGAACTCGGAGCCGGGCCGGAACTTCGGCACGACCGAGGCAGCGACGTGCACGGGCTCACCCGTCGCCGGGTTACGACCTGTGCGGGCGGCCCGTTCCACCCGCTCGAACACGCCGAAGCCGGTGATGGTCACCTTCTCTCCGCTCGCGACGGCCTCCTGAATGGCGTCGAACACCGCGTCGACGGCCTTGGTGGCGTTCGACCGCCCGCCCTCGATCTGCTGGGCGATGCGGTCAACCAACTGGGACTTGTTCACAACAACCTCCGGACGCCCCCCGCGGGCGCGGGGTGGGGAGCAGATCGGGCATCACACTGCGCTGCACCGTAGGCATCTCCACTGTCGAGGGCAATTCCCGTGAGCGTGTCGCGTCACACAAACCCGCACGTCAACGGGTTTGCTCCGGTGGGCGACGGGATGCGTAGGGTCCGGCCGACATAGCTCGTTCGGCAGATTCATTACGTTCAGTAGCGAGAATTGCCTTCTGGTTTGGGCGCAATGTCACCCTTTGGTAGCCGGATGCCCCCGACATCGCCGATGCCACTCCGCTGGGTAGCTACCCGGAAGCCTGCCGCGACAGCCGCTTCATCCCCACAGAGATGATCAACACTCCCCCGGTGCACCCGTCACCCATCCCACCTTCCTGAATGTGAGATCCGACACGCACCACCGTGAACCCCCGACCGAGACCGGACCCGACTCCGTCCCCGCGGATGGTGCGGTGCTCGGGAACCGGCGCACCCGGACGCCGGTGGCCGGGTGACAGCCCCGGGCGTTAGGCGGTGGTCGGCGACCAGGCGGGCCGACCGGCCTCGAAAGAGGTGATCATCTCTTCGTGGCGAAGGGTCAGCCCGACGTCGTCGAGCCCCTCCATCAACCGCCAGCGGGTGAAGTCGTCGAGGTCAAAGCTGGCCACCAGCCCCGCGCCCCGGACCTCGCGCGCGACGAGATCGACAGTGATCTCGATCGTGGGATCGGCCTCGACGGCGGACGTGAGTGCCTCGACCGTCTCAGCCGGCAGCTGCACCGGCAACAGGCCGTTGCCGAGGGCGTTGCCGCGGAAGATGTCCGCGAACCGGGGCGAGAGCACGGCACGGAACCCATAGTCCTGCAGCGCCCAGACGGCGTGCTCCCGCGAGGAACCGGTGCCGAAGTCCGAGCCGGTCAGCAGGATCGACGCCGCGGCGTACGCTGGGTTGTTCAGCACGAAGCCGTCGTCGGCGCGCCACTGCGCGAACAGGCCGGCGCCAAATCCCGTCCGCTCGATCCGCTTGAGCCACTCACTTGGAATGATCTGATCGGTGTCGACGTCGCTGCGGCGCAGCGGCACCGCGCGCCCGGTGTGAATCGTGAACGCCTCCATCGCGGAAACGCTCCCCTCTCAAAGAAGTCGTGGATGAACGACGGTCGCCGTCGTGCGTGGACCGACGATCCACGCCGGGCGCGCTACAGATCCGCCGGAGCGGTCAGCCGACCGGTCACGGCGGTGGCCGCGGCGACCGCGGGTGAGACGAGATGGGTGCGCCCACCCGGCCCCTGCCGGCCCTCGAAGTTGCGGTTCGACGTCGAGGCACTGCGCTCGCCGGGCCGAAGCGTGTCGGGGTTCATGCCGAGGCACATCGAACAGCCGGCGCTGCGCCACTGCGCTCCCGCCGCTCGGAAGACCTCGTCGAGCCCCTCCGCCTCGGCCTGCGCCTTCACCGCCATGGAGCCGGGAACGATCAGGACCCGGACCCCCTCGCTCACCCGCCGGCCGCGCAGCACGTCGGCGGCGGCGCGCAGGTCACTCAGGCGCCCGTTGGTGCACGATCCGATGAACACCGTGTCGACGGTGACGTCGGACAACGGGGTGCCGGGGGTGAGGCCCATGTAGGTCAGCGCTCGTTCGACCGAGGCCCGCGCGGCCGCGTCCGGGTAGTCGGCGGGCGCGGGAACCAGCGATCCGAGCGGTGCGGCCTGGCCCGGGTTGGTTCCCCAGGTGACGTAGGGCGTGAGGCTCGCGGCATCGATCACGACCTCCCGGTCGAAGACCGCGTCGGAGTCGGAGGCGAGGGTGCGCCAGTAGGCCACCGCTTCCTCCCAGGCAGCGCCGGTGGCGACATGCGGCCGCCCGGCGAGATATTCGAACGTGACGCCGTCGGGCGCGATCATCCCGGCGCGCGCACCGGCCTCGATGGACATGTTGCAGACCGTCATCCGGCCCTCCATCGGCAGGGCCCGGATCGCCGCACCGCGGTACTCGATGACGTGGCCGGCACCACCGCCGGTACCGATCCGCGCAATGATCGCCAGGATGAGATCCTTCGCGGTGACCCCGACGGGCAGGTCGCCCGCCACGGTGATCGCCATCGTCTTCGGCCTGCGCTGCGGCAGCGTCTGGGTCGCGAGGACGTGCTCGACCTGGCTGGTGCCGATCCCGAAGGCCAGCGCCCCGAACGCGCCATGGGTGGAGGTGTGACTGTCACCGCAGACGATCGTCATGCCGGGCTGGGACAGCCCGAGCTGGGGGCCGATGACGTGCACGATGCCCTGGCCCGGGTCGTTCATCGGGTACAGCCGCACGCCGAACTCGGCGCAGTTCTTCCGCAGCGCCTCCACCTGAGCCGCCGAGATCGGATCGGCGATCGGCGCCAGCGTGTCGGTGGTGGGGACGTTGTGATCCTCGGTAGCGAGGGTCAGCTCCGGACGCCGCACGGGCCGCCCGGCCAGCCGCAGGGCCTCGAACGCCTGCGGCGAGGTGACCTCGTGAACCAGGTGCAGATCGATGTACAGCAGATCCGGTTCACCGTCGGCGCGCCGCACCACGTGGGCGTCCCAGACCTTTTCCGCAAGTGTGCGCCCCATGGGCAACCCATTCTCCCCTCTTCTGGCGTGGTGATGAGTTTCCCTGTCCCACAGCTTGTTGTCTCATGATGTGGGATGACAGTATCAATGTGTGAAACAGCTTAGCGGAGTCGGAGTCCTGGACAAAGCAGCCCTCGTGCTGACCACCGTCGAGGCGGGACCGGCGTCACTGGCTGATCTGGTGGCCCGAACCGGGCTCACCCGTGCGACGGCGCATCGGCTGGCACAGGCTCTCGAGGTCCACCGCCTGCTCGGCCGGACCGCCGACGGCCGCTTCGTCCCCGGGCCGCGGCTCGCCGCGGGGACCCCGACCCCCTTGCCGTGGGACCTGCTGGATCGGGCCGACCGGGTTCTCGCCGAGCTTCGTGAGGTGACCGGAGAAAGTGCCCAGCTCTATGTGCGGCGCGGGGCCCTGCGCCGCTGCGTCGCCGCCTCCGAACGCGCCAGCGGCCTGCGCGACACCGTGCCCGTCGGCGCCGCACTCCCGATGACGGCGGGGTCCGGTGCTCAGGTCCTCCTCGCCTTCGCGGCGCATCCCGAGCCGGAACTGCTCGCCGGAGCCCTGTTCGACGAAGCTGTCCTCCGCCGGGTGCGCGATCGTGGCTGGGCGGAGAGCATCGGGGAACGCGAGAGGGGGTTGGCGTCCGTGTCCGCCCCGGTGCACGATGGCACGGGAACGGTGATCGCGGCAGTGTCCCTGTCGGGACCGGTGGAGCGACTCACCCGGTCGCCGGGGCGCCGGCACCGCGCGGCGGTCCTCGCCGCGGCAGCCCGGCTCTCGACACCGGCCGTCGGCTGACACACCCACTCGCCTGCATCCACCCGCCACCAACCGCCGGCCACCGGACGTCGGCCACCAACCGGTGGGCCACCGCCACTTTCCCCGGCCACAAAACACGCGACCGGACCTTTTCGTCGGCCGTTCTTGCCATTCGCCATTTTGAATCCCCCATTCGGACCCCACGCCCGCGACTGCCCGGGCTACATCTGCCGGTGGTGGGCGGCGGCTCCACCGCGCAGGGGTATCTCCCGCCGCGCGGCTTCGCCGCCCTACGTCGTAGCCTGTTCGAGTCGTCCGTCTCGGATGATCGGAACAGTAGGCCGGATGACCCATGCGGGTATTGGCATCTAGTGCAAGCGATACAGCTCGCCCGCGCACTGGTGCGCTCGTCCGGATGACGCTCCGGGCTCCGCCCACGGGCCGCCGCCGCCCGCAGCGGCGCCGTCGTAGGCTCGGCCGCCCCGGGCGGCGCCAAAGAAGGGGACAACGCGCGGTGCGCAAACTGGGTTCGCGGTACGTGCTGCACGAGATACTCGGGCAGGGTACGACCGGCCAGGTCTGGCGGGGCGCCGCCGTCTCGGACGGTGCTCCCGTGGCCATCAAGGTGCTGCGCCCCGAGCTCGCCGACGATCCCGAGATCGTGGAGCGCTTCCTGCGTGAATGGGACCTTCTGATCGACCTCGACAGCCCGGATCTCGTCGCCGTACGCGATCTGGTGAACGAACCCGACGTGCTCGCCATAGTCATGGATCTGGTTGACGGTCCCGACCTGCGGACCCATCTGCGCGAGTTCGGGCCTCGACCGGTGGAGGAGGCGGTCCGGCTCGTCGTCGGCACCCTGTGGGCGCTCGACAGCGTGCACGCCGCCGGCGTCGTCCACCGGGACGTCAAACCCGAGAACATACTCATCGACACTTCCGATCCGGCTCATCCGATCGTGCGCCTGACCGACTTCGGGATCGCCCAGATGATCAATGGCTCGTCCCGGACCAGCGTCACTGGACCGATCGGGACCCCGCTCTACATGGCCCCCGAGCTGAGCACGGGCGCGCCACCGACCCCGGCAGCGGACGTGTACTCGGCGGGAGTCGTGCTGTACGAGCTTCTCGCGGGTTCGCCGCCGTTCGACTCCCCCAACCCGGCCGAGCTCCTGCAGGCGCACCGCGAAAAACAGCCCCAGCCCATCCAGGGTGTGCCTGCGCCGGTGTGGGGTGTGCTGGCCGGAATGCTCGCCAAGTCCCCGAGGGGGCGGCCCGTGAGCGCCGCCGACGCGGCCGAAGACCTGGTCGAGGCGCTCGAGGCCAGCCGTTGGGGGGGCGGCTACGCGTCCAGGCCAGGCAGCCATGCCGACCATGACAACCGAATCCAGCTTTCCGCACTCGCCGGCGCGTCCGCGGCCCGGAGCGCGGATCATTCCCCCACCACGGGAACGCAGCGCGTGGTGCGCTCCGCCGCCGTGGCCGCGGCGGGGGGCGCGGGATGCGTGGTCGGGGCGGGCGGCGCAGCCGCCTGGTCCGACCTGGAGCACACGCAGATCGCGGGAAGTCCGCTGACCACCGCCACGCAGGCCGGTGGCACGCAGGCCGGTGGACGGGAGGGCGGTGTCGAGCGCACCCGGATGGCCCCGGCCACCGGCGGCCGGGGAGGGTGGGACGGTGACGCCCCGACCGGCATGCAGCCGGCGCTGCGGGTCCCGGCCCGCTCCGACGCCCCGGCCGCGGACACGAACACAGTCATGTCGGCGATCCCGGCGAACCACCAACCCGGCCCCCCGATCGGTGGGGCCGGGCCCGCCTCGCGGGCGGCTGCCGACCGGCGGCGGCGTAGCCGGATTGCGGCGGGTGCGGGCCTTGTCGTCGCCCTCGTCGCCGGTGCCGGCGGCTGGGCGCTCGCCTCCAGCGGGGGCACCGGCGCGGAACTGAGCGCGGACGGTCCCGGCGGGGTGTCCGCCGCGGCGGCCTCGGGCGGTTCCGGCTTCGGAACCAGCGGAGCCGCTCCGGGCATGGCCGTTGGGGTCAACCCGACGAGCCTCTCCGGGGGCGGGACGACCCCGCGGCCCAGTGCGAAGGGATCTCCCTCCCCCGGCGCCGGCACGGCGCCTGCGGCCAGCCCCACGGGGGCCACGCCGACGAACAGCCCGACGGCACGGAGCAGCCCGTCCCCGTCACCCACCGACGACGGCACGGCGACCGTTCCCAACACCGAGGGCAGCTCGTTCACCACGGCGGAGAACACCCTGAAATCGGCGGGCTTCACGAACCTCAGTAAGGCCTTCGGGTGCTACGGCGCCGGTGCGGTCGACACCGTCGCGCACCAGTCCCCGAAGTCCGGAAAGATTGCCAAAACAGCCACGATTAACCTGCAGGTCGAGGATTGCGCGCAGGTACCCGGCGTCATCGGAATGACCGAGTCGGACGCCAAGTGGCAGCTCACCCTCGCCGGTTTCACCTCCACCGCGGTCAACGGGTCATGCACCAACAGCGAGACCAGCAAGGTGTCGGCGTACTCCCCCACCGGACAGCGTCCACGCCATTCCACGACGGTGACGTTGACCCTGGCCTGCACCAAGCCCCCAGCGTCCGCCCCGGCCCCGACCCCCACATCGACATCGACATCGACGGCCAAGACCTGAACGCCTGACCATTGGGCCGCCGTCTGGGCAGGTCCCGGCGCCTTCCCGGCACGGGGATCAGCCCGGCACGGGGAACGGTCTTCCCGCCCCGCTCAGCCGAAACGGTCCATGGGCAACGAGCGGATGTCGTCCCGGGAACCAGCGAGTGGCCCGCCGGTAAGCCGTGGCTTACCCGGCTCCTCGTCAACCCGGATACTGCGCGGCAGGGGCATCGGAACCGGCAGTTCCGCCTCAGGCTCCGGCGCGAGCGCCGCCAGGCTGGTCGCCGCCCACAGGTCCACCTCGACGATGATCTCGCCATTCTCCGAGGACATCCGCAGCCGTCCCCCGTGTACCTCGACGAGGCGTCGCACGACATAGAGCCCCATGCCGGCCCCGTCCGTGGGGCGGGTCGCCGTGCTGTCCCGCTGGGTGAACGGTTCGAAGAGCTGGCGGATGGTGTCGGGGTCGAGATCGGGCCCGGGGTTGCGGACGCGCAGGACGACCTCGTCGCCCACCCGGCCGGCGATGAGCCGTACCGGCGCTCCCGGCCAGGAGTGCACCAGGGCGTTGTCGACGAGGTTCGCGACCACCTGGATGAGGGCCTGCCGGGCCATCCGCACCGGCAGCTGTGGCGGAAGATCCACCGTCACGCTGCTCGGCGACCCGGCGTACGAGAGCGTGGCGAGCACGTGCCGGACGACCTCCGGCAGATCGGCGATGGTGGTCTCGTCCGTGCCGGTGGCCGTGGCGGCCGTGAGCATGTTCTCCAGCAGACGGGAGAGGCGATCGGAGTAGTTCACCGCCGCATCGAGCAGATCGTCGAGCTGGGCGTCCGAGAGCCGGTGGCGACGGCGCTTGATGGTCAGCAGGTTTCCGCGGATACCGGTCAGTGGCGTGCGGAACTCGTGCGACACCGTCGCAACCAGGTCGCTGCGGATCCTGTCGGTCTCCTCCAACCGGGCCATCAGGCTCTGCTGACCCTCGTAGAGCTGCTGCCGGTAGTGCTCCACCCGGCGGCGGGACTGCTCGTTGTAATGCCAGAAGACCATCTGTGCGCAGGCAAGGGCGAAGATGAAGCCGGCATGCAGGCCGGCCACCAGCCAGGCGTTGTCCAGCAACTCCCCGTCGGCCGAGATGATGTTGCCGATCGCCAGATTGGCGACGAACACGAAGGCGATCGCCAGCAGGTAGACGGTCCACGCCTCGTAGAGCGCGATCAATGCGACGACCACGAAGAAGTGGAAGTACATCGGGGTGAGGCCGCCCGAGAGATGGACGAGGACGACCGAACAGCACAGCAGCCCGAGGCTGGCGGCCAGGGCACGGACCCGACGGCGGCCGGGCACCACCGCAGAGGCGAACAGCAGCGCCGGCAGACTGGCCGCCAGAAAGCCGTGCACGAGGCTCAGGTCGCGCCAGATCGCGTAACAGACGATGACCGGCGGGTGCATCGCCAGCACCAGGCACATCAACGTGTGACGGGCCGTCCAGTCCTCGATGGGCAGACCGCGGCCCTGGGGAAGCAGCGAGGTGACGCGCCGGGCAACTCCCGGCAGGACGTCCACCTGCTCCGGTGCCGATCCCGGCGGACGCAGCCGACCAGCATGGCGGGCGGCGCGCCCCACATGCGCACTACCATGCCGACGCCGTGCGCGTTCGGGTGTCGATGGACTGACGGTGGACATCCGCGCAAGTTTGTACCGATCCGGTGCTGGAGCACCATGGTTGTCAAGGGTGGTGTCGCATGGCGACAGTGCCCAGGTTTGACTAGGCCATCTGCACCACCTGGTACCGGGCTCAACGGAGCATGGCGCGGACCTCGCTCTCCCCGCCAGGCTGTGGTCCGCGGGGTGGCCCCGAGACGGCCCCCCATGGAGGAGGACACCGTGCCCTCAGTGGCCCTGACAGCCTCGACCGCTTCCGCGATCGCCCCGTCGACCGCGGGTCGGATCGGCCCGCCGCAGCCGGGTGCCGCCGACGATCCCGCGCTGACCGCCGTCATGGCCCGAGCCGCGCGCCCCCAGCTGCGCCTGGTGGCCTCGACCCCGGACACCGAGATCGAAGTGGTCCACGGCCGCGGAGGCCCGGCGTCCTGCGGCTGCCGCGCGTGCACGATGGCCCGCCACCCCGCGGCCATGCTGCGGTTCGAGGTTGTGCGGTAGGCCCGGATCGCGCCCGACATAACGATGGCCCCCCGGGAGAGAAACCCGGGGGCCATCGATGGTCTTGGTGCGAGGGCGTATCTCTCACCCTCTGCGAAGAATCAAAGACGAAATCACTGTGTAGCCCCGACCGGATTCGAACCGGCGCTACCGCCTTGAGAGGGCGGCGTCCTGGGCCGCTAGACGACGGGGCCAAGACTCTGGTTCTTACTTACGCGCTTACGCGCGCGTCACACTATACAGTATAGCGGCCAGTTTCAACCAAGCGGTAGATCTGGTGCAGCTGGGGTACCAGGACTCGAACCTAGACTAACGGAGCCAGAATCCGTTGGGCTGCCAATTACCCCATACCCCATGGGCCCTGTCCGGGCGCTGCCTACTGTACCGCATGCAGAGGGCACATCAGCGCGCCGGGGTGCCGATGTACGCCGGTCATCCCCGTCACGTCCCGTGGCTGGGGCATCGGGAACGACCGGCAGCCACCCGATCCACGGCCACCCGGCGGAGGATCGCACCGCGGGCGCTAGCGAGCCGTCACCGGGTTGGTGAGGGTCCCGATGCCCTCGACTGTCACCGCCACCGTCTGCCCCGGTGACATCGGCCCCACGCCCGCGGGCGTTCCGGTCAGCAGCACGTCGCCGGGTAGCAGCGTCATGGCCGACGACAGGTAGGCGATCAACGAGGGGACGTCGCGCAGCAGCAGGCCGGTTCGGGAGCTCTGGCGCAGTTCGCCGTCCAGGGTGGTGCGGATGGGCAGATCCGCCGGGTCGAGATCCGTCTCGATCCAGGGACCGAGGGGGCAGAAGGCGTCATGGCCCTTGGCCCGGGTCCACTGGCCGTCCGCCTTCTGCTGATCGCGAGCGGTCACGTCATTGGCGCAGGTGTAGCCGAGCACCACCTCGAAGGCCCGTTCCACCGGGACGTCACGGCACAGCCGGCCGATGACGATCGCCAACTCGCCCTCGAAGTCGACCCGCTCGCTGTCCGACGGAAGGATGATCGGATCGCCCGGCCCGGCGACACTGGTGGAGGGCTTGAGGAAGAGAATCGGACGCTGCGGCGGGGTGTCACCGCCCATCTCCTGGACATGGTCGGCATAGTTCCTGCCCACGCATAGCACCTTGCTCGGCAGTACGGGAGCGAGCAGCCGCACGTCGCCGAGCCCCCGGCGGACGCCGGTGAAGGAGAACGGACCGAACGGATGCGGGGTGATGCCGCAGATCACGGCCGTACCCGCCTCGATCGACCCCTCCACAATCCCGAACCCAGGCTCCGAACCATCGGTAAACCTCGCGATACGCATCCCCAAACCGTACCGAGCCCGCGGAAGGCGCTGACACGACCGGCCGGTGGGCGGCCCCGCCACGCCGCGGGTATGACTTGTATGACCGACATGACCACGGCCGGGGCCTGATCAGGTTCGCCAGAACGGTGACGAGTGACCGAGAATCAGGCCAGAATCCGCGCCTGGTCCACCGCCTGGTCCACCAGCGGATGGCGGCCACCCGGTCCCGCTGTCCTGTACTGACCAGAGCCGACGCGGACGGCCGACATCACCGCGGAGCTACCCGGCAAGCTACCCGGCAGAGGACCGGCAGAAGAGAGGAAAGGAAGACGGTGAGCGAGACCGACACCACCCCCGTCTACGACGTCGGCGCACCCGAGCCGAAGCCGATCGACGAGGAGCTGAGCGTCAAACTGGGCCACCTGGCCGAAGACGCGATCCTGCGGGGTAAACCCAACGGCGACGAGCGGTGCGACAACTGCCTGTACTACCTGGACACCGACAAGGACATCGCCTACTGCTGGCACCCGAAGCTGCGCGTTCTGGTCGGCGGCGACTGGTGGTGCCAGTGGTGGGAGGAGATCCCGCAGGACTGACCGCACGTAGCCGGCGGACCGGCCCGCGGCGGCGGGCTGCTCCGCGGGCGATACGCCGGGCCACACCCCCCGAGCGCGGCCCGCCCGGGGGTGTGGCCCGGCGTCAGGGCGCGACCGGGTCCGGGCTCTCCCCCTGCCGCCGCAGTCCGTAGTCGACGGCGTCCTCCAGAGCCGCCCAGGAGGCGGCGATGATGTTCTCGTCCACGCCGATCGTGTCCCAGCGCTCGCGGCCGTCGCTGGTTCCCAGCAGGACCCGGGTCACCGCGCCGGTCCCCTGCTTGCCGTCGAGGATCCGAACCTTGTAGTCCACCAGGTCCAGATCGGCCAACCCCGGATACGCCTTCTCCAGCGCGTTGCGCAGTGCCGTGTCGAGAGCGTTGACCGGTCCGTTCCCCTCCGCCGTCGCGACGTGGCGTTCGCCGTGCGAGGTGAGCTTCACCGTCGCTTCGCTGGCCACCTCGCCGCCCGGACGCTGCTCGACGATGACGCGCCAGGATTCGAGGGTGTAGAACTGCTGCCGGCCGGTTACCTCGTCGCGCAGCAGGAGTTCGAAGGAGGCCTCCGCGGCCTCGTAGACGTATCCGGCAGCCTCCCGCTCCTTGACCAGGTCCACCACCCGTCCGAGCGCCTCACGCTGGTTCGACAGGTCGAGGCCGAGCTCACGGCCCTTCAGTTCGATGGTCGCCCGACCGGCGAGTTCCGAGACCAGCATCCTCATGTCACTGCCCACGACCGCCGGGTCGATGTGCTGGTACAGGTCCGGATCGACCTTGACGGCACTGGCGTGCAGGCCGGCCTTGTGCGCGAAGGCGCTGGCCCCGACGTAAGGCCGGTGCGGGTCGGGCACGGAGTTGGTGACCTCGTCGATCGCGTGAGAGACCCGGACGAGCTCACGCAGCCGCCCGGGCGGCAGCACGGCCCGGTCCAACTTGGTCTCCAGGCCCGCGATGACGCTCAGCAGGTTGGCGTTCCCGCACCGCTCGCCGTAGCCGTTTGCGGTGCCCTGCACGTGGGTGACGCCGGCCTCCACCGCCACCAGGGTGTTCGCGACCGCGCAGTCGGCGTCGTCGTGGCAGTGGATACCGAGCCGGGCGCCGGTTGCGGCGAGAACATCGGCAACGACCGCGCCGATCCGCGTCGGGAGCATGCCGCCGTTCGTGTCGCACAGCACGACGACCTCGGCACCGGCCTCGGCCGCAACGGAGACGACCTCAAGAGCGTAGTCGGGATGCACCCGATGGCCGTCGAAGAAGTGCTCGGCATCGACGAACACCCGCTTTCCCTCCGCGCGCAGATGCGCGACGGTGTCCCGGATCATCGCGAGGTTCTCGGCCGGGGTGGTGCGCAGGGCACGTTCGACATGGCGCAGATCCGACTTGGCGACCAGGCAGACCACCGAGGTCCCCGCGTCCCGAAGCGCCGCCACCTGGGGATCGTCCGCGGCGGCGCGGCCCGCCCGCCGGGTGGCCCCGAAGGCGGTCAGCACGGCGGTCGTCAGGTTCAGTTCGCCGCGCGCCCGGGTGAAGAACTCCGCGTCCTTCGGGTTCGATCCCGGCCAGCCGCCCTCGATGAAACCGACGCCGAGATCGTCCAGGTGACGGGCCACCGCGAGTTTGTCGCCGACCGAGAGCGACAGCCCCTCCTGCTGGGTACCGTCCCGCAATGTCGTGTCATAAACGTGCAGGGAATCGGGATCGTATGGCCGCAAGGGGCGCCCCTCCGCAAGGATCTTGGTTCGTTCCGCCCCGGCCAAGCCGAGCGGTCCGGACAACCTCCGGCACGCCGAACCGAGCAGAGTTCGGGAACCTGGGGCCGCCACGCGCCCGGTCCCAGGGGTCAGCGACCGAAGCGCGCGACGGAGACGGGTTCGCCGCCGGGTGACAAGCCTACGATGTAACAGGCCCGACATGTGACGGATGTGGCGTGCGCCATAGCGGAGGATCTCAGTCCCCCGCGAACCGACGTAGCCGGTCGACCTGCAGGATCGTGATGGTCTGACCTTCCGAGAGAATCCAGGTCCTCCGCTCGAACTCGCGCAACGCCTGGTTCACCGACTGGCGGGAACCGCCGAGCAGCGAGGCGATCTCGGTCTGTGTGAGGCCGAGTTCGATCACTGGACGCCCTGCCTCCCGCATCCGCAGCAGGAGCAACTTGGCCACGCGTCGCGGCAGATCGAGGAAGACGAGGTCGGCATTCGCTCCGGTGAGGCGTCGCACGTGCGCCACCAGTGCTCGGATGAGCTGCTCGGCGACGGCCGGTCGTTCCCGCACGAGTTCCCACACCGCGGTGCGGTCGAGAACCAGCGCGGTACTCGGTTCGAGCGCCTCGACGCCGGCGGACCGGGTCCCCCCTTCGACGATGTTGAGTTCTCCCAGGGTTTCCCGTGGCCCGACAATGTTCAAAACGTGATCACGGCCGTCATCGGCCTTCGTGAGCACCTTCAACCGTCCGGAGGCGACCACCAGAAGGGTGTCGGCGGGTTCGCCTTCCGTGAAGACAACCTGTCCACGCCGGAAACGTCGCGTGACGGCTCGCGTGGCGAGCCGCAACAGGTCCTCCTCCTGCAGTTCCTTCAGCAGCGTGGTCGCTCGGAGCAGGGCGACCGCCTCGTTGTCGTGCATGCGGTGACCGTAGCGCCGTCCGCCTGCCTCATGTTCCCCAACTACCCCGGACGACGGGATCGGATTCGGCGGCAGACCGCAAGCATTCCCGGCGTACGACACAGCCGACATCATACCGTAACATGCTGGCTACTCCAGCAACGTACCACGTCGCGCATGGAGAGGATTCCGGCTACGCCACCACCCGAGGTAACGATGAGGTGCCGAAAACCACCTCGCAGCATCGCGGCAGCCGCCTCGTCCAAGGACCACTCCGGATCCGCGAAGACGACATCGCGGGTGAGATGGTCACCCGCGATCTCGACATCCGGATCCTGAGCCGCAGCGATCGACCGCAGAACGTCCCGTTCGGTCAGGATCCCGTAGCCCTCGCTGTCCGCATCGTGGACGACCGCGGCACCGACCTTGCGCGCCGCCATCAGCCTCGCCGCCTGGCGAAGCGTGTGCCCCGGGCCGATCATGAGAACAAGGGAGCTCATACCCTCCGAAACCCGCACGACGCCCTCCCGACGCTTGTGCATTCGTGAAAACTGCTACTCGCGACGGTAGGCCCTGCCTGCCGTGTTGACCAGAGCGCACGACGCTTCGGCATGGGCATTATGTGAGCCCGGCCACGCGGGGCCGGGCTCACGGCCCTGGCCGGGACGCGGGGGAACGTGGAACGCCCGCGACGACGCCGGCCACGGCGTTATTGCTGGACGAACTCGTTCCACTCCTGGTATCGGTCCAGTTCCCCTCGGGTCGCGCGGTGGAAGATCTCCAGCAGCTCCCGGGTGACGGGGCCCGGCTTCCCGCTCCCGACCTGCCGGTCGTCCACCTCGACGATCGGCACGATCTCGGCCGCCGTGCCGGTGAAGAACGCCTCGTCAGCCAGATAGAGGTCGGTGCGCACGATGTGCTGCTCGATCACCTCGTACCCCTGGTCGGCGGCGATCCTCATGATCGAGGCGCGGGTGATGCCACCGAGCGGACCGTCCGTGAGGAGCGGAGTGATGACCTTGCGTCCGGAGACGATGAAGACGTTTTCCCCGGTGCCGTCGGCTATGTGGCCGTTGGGGCTGGTCAGAATTGCCTCGTCGTAACCGGCCTTGACCGCCGCGACCTTCGCCAGGGACGAGTTGAGGTACTGCCCGGACGCCTTGGCCGCCGGCGGCGTGATGTTCGGGTCGTTCCGCTTCCAGGAGGAGATCATCGCGCGGGCGCCATTCTCCTCCGCCTCCTCGCCAAGGTAGGCACCCCACGGCCACACCGCGATCATGACCTCGACAGGAGAGGGCAACGGATTGAGCCCCATCTCACCGTAACCGAGGTAGATCAGCGGCCGGATGTAGCAGGAGGCGATGTCGTTCACCGCGATGGTCTCCTTCGTCGCCGCGACGACCTGCTCCGGCGTGAAGGACGGCTCCATCACATAAATCTTGGCACTGCGGTAGAGACGGGCGATGTGGTCCGTCAGCCGGAACACGGCGGGCCCCTGGGCCGTCTCGTAGCAGCGGATGCCTTCGAACACACCCCACCCGTAGTGCAGGGTCGGGTTGAGCACGTGGATGCGGGCGTCGTCCCAGTCGACGAACTCTCCACTCATCCAGATCTTCGAGGTTGGGGTGATAGGCACGGCGACTCCAGGCCAAAGTGCGACGAAGCGAACAGGAGATGACGAATCCGCCGATCTTCGCCGTGGTGGGGCCCTGTCGGCTGCCGTCTTACCGGATCTACGGCTCCCGTAGAGAATAACCACGACGCACCTGGACCGGAAGGGCCCCGAGGCGATCAACCATCCGGCCTCCACCGGCGGCGTGGCGGGGTGACGAGAAGACCGGCATGACGAGAACTCAGCCCGCAGCCCGCGCGGCGAGGTCCTCGCCACGTTCCCGTGTCGACGGCTGGGCCGCTCCCGCGGCGGCACGATCCGCCAGGGAGGAGGCGACGGCGGCCTCGACCTTCGCCGCCTCCTCGGCGTGGCCGAGATGATCGAGCAGCATCGCCACCGAGGCGACGGTGGCCGTCGGGTCGGCGAGCTGCCTGCCGGCGATATCCGGGGCGCTGCCGTGCACGGGCTCGAACATGCTCGGGTGGACACCGGAGGGATCGAGGTTGCCACTGGCGGCCAGGCCGATCCCGCCGGTGATGGCCGCGCCGATGTCGGTGATGATGTCACCGAACATGTTGTCCGTCACAACGACGTCGAACCGACCCGGATCGGTCACGAAGAACATCGAGGCCGCGTCCACGTGCTGGTAGTCGACGCGCACGTCGGGGAACTCGGGCGCCACCTCGGCCACGGTGCGCGACCACAGGTCGCCGGCCTTGGTCAGCACGTTGTTCTTGTGCACGAGAGTCAGGTGGCGACGCTCGCGTCGATCGGCCCGCCGGAACGCGTCGCGCACGACGCGCTCGACGCCGTACCGGGTGTTGAGGCTCTCCTCGGTCGCCACCTCATGGGGCGTCCCCTTCCGGAGCACACCCCCCGCGCCCGCGTACGGCCCCTCCGTGCCCTCCCGCACCACGATCATGTCGATGGCCGGATCTCCGGCCAGCGGCGAGCGGACTCCCGGATAGAGCCGCACCGGCCGGAGATTGACGTGATGGTCGAACTCGAACCGCAGCCGCAGCAGCAGGCCACGCTCGAGGACACCGCTGGGCACGCCGGGATCACCGACCGCCCCGAGCAGGATCGCGTCGTGACCGCGCAGTTCCTCCAGCACCGAGTCGGGCAGCGTCTCCCCGGTCTCGTGCCAGCGCCGGGCACCCAGGTCGTATTCGGTCGTGTCGACCTTGGGATGTACCGCGCGCAGCACCCGCAACCCCTCCGCCACCACCTCGGGGCCGATCCCGTCACCGCCAATCACCGCAAGCCTCATAGGCCGACTGTAGCGGCCGACCGCGGCCCCGCAGCGGTCCCACCCGGTCTGGCCCGCCCGACCGGTGCCGATCCGGCACGGGTCCGCACGGGGCCGCTCACGACGGGCCGCCGCCCCGACGGCCGTCATCGTGCTCCCGAACGGCCGCAAACCACCCCCGAATGGATGCTAACAGTAGCCATTTCATTACCTCAGTCCAAGCTCGGCGCTGGAACGGCGCCTCACACCTCCGCATTCGATCACCTTGAGTAATCGTAGTGCACCACCTCGCCAAATAAAGTTCACCCTCGTTGTCGCTGGATTGATTTCCATCGGCCGACTCGGACTACTCGCACGCCTCGCGTCGGCACCCGAAAATCCTGGCGAGCAATGACCGTTTTGGCAACGGATCAACGATGAACGACGCCTCCGGCGCCCAGAAATCGCCGATCTTGCGTCGGGGACACGGGAAGGACGATGAACGGCAATCTGACCGCTACCAGCCGGTCACACAAAAGAGCGCAGGATTCACAACTCCGGACGGTACTCGCGCCCGGCATCGCGGCCGGATGGTAAGAAACTCAGTTACAGGACAGGTGCGACGTGCTTCGATGCGAGGGGGTGCACGGCGCATGATTACTCGGCAGCGGACTCCCGCGGGACCTCCGTCCAGCGACCGCCCCGATGTCGGCGACGCGGCTGTTTCGTCCGGTGGCGCGGCCGAGGGCAGGACGCTGCCCGCGGCCGATGGGGCGGGTCCCCTCGGCCGGTTGAAGAACGGCGACGGCGGTGGGACGCGTGGCGACGACCGGCCCGACCTGCGCCGAATTCTCGCCGACCCCGACGAACCCGTGCTGTTCTTCCAGCCGATCGTGGATCTGCAACGGGGGGTCATCGCGGGGTATGAGGCGCTAGCACGCTTCCACAGCCACCCGGCCCACCCGCCCGACCTCGTCTTCGCCGAGGCGGACCGGCTCGGGCTCGCGGCCCAGTTGGAGGCCCGTGTCCTCGCCGCCGCGCTGGAGGCGCGTGACCGGCTTCCCGACCGCTGCTTCCTCGCGGTCAACGTCCTGCCCCATCTGCTCACCTCACCAGAAGTCACGGCAATCTGGCAGCGTGCGGACCTGCGGCGCCTGGTCCTAGAACTCAACGAGGCAGTCGACCTCGACGCCACCACCGGCCTGACGACCACCGCGGGCGCACTGCGCAACCTCGGTGCGTTCGTGGCGATGGACGACGTCGGCTCGGGCTATGCCGGGTTACGGCAGCTGGCGCGGATCCGCCCCGACTTCGTCAAGCTGGACCGCTCGCTCGTAGTCAACGTGGACGACGACCAGGTCAAGATCGCCCTCACCGAGCTGGTCGGCACCTTCGCCAGCCGGCTCAACGCCTGGGTCATCGCGGAGGGGGTCGAGCGGTTCGACGAGCTCGGAATGCTGGTCGCGCTGGGGGTTCCGCTCGGCCAGGGATTCCTGCTCGGGCGTCCCTCCCGGGCCTGGCAGCAGCTCGACCCAACCGTGGCTAGGCGTATCCGCCAGTTCTCGGAACGCAGCAACCACGCCGCGAGCATCGAGAGCCTGATGGAACAGGTCACGATCAGTATAGGTGACTCCGGTCGGTGCGCCATGTCCGCGGACTGTCCGTCCTGTCCCATGAGCGCCGCCCGGAACCGGGACGGTCTCGCGGCCGGCGATGATCCGGCCGGACCGGACGGTGACCGGACGCCTCGAGCGACCGTCATCGTCTCCAACCGATGCCGACCGGTCGCCCTGCATCTGTCCGGCGGCCCGGGCGGCAGCACGGAACCGCGCCGTGTTCCCACGACGCTCTTCGCGCGGCCCGAGGAGCCGGTGACCGAGGTCGCGCGTCGCGCCATGACGCGGGCCCGGGCCAGCCGATTCGATCCCGTGATAATCGTGACCGAGATGGGGCGCCCACTCGGCCTGGTACGGATGGAGCGTCTGATGCTACGGCTCGCGGAAATGTCCACATGAGGCGAAACCGCTATTGGACCGCGCAGGCGCTCATGTCGCCGAGCCCAGCGGCCAGGAGCCATTCCGCGCCGGCAGAGATCATCGTCCGGCACCCGAGCATGAAGCAATTCTACTGTGGTGCGATCATGCACGACTGCGAGACGCGCATGATCGCCCCCACCGAAGACGATCTTCTCCGTTCCGTCGACACCCACGCGCAAGTTGATCATGGTATGACGGATATCCCGGAGTCGATGCTGGACGAGGTCCGCCAGACTATCCACGACGTAGAACCGGCGGACCACCACGACTAACCAGCGCCACCACCACGACCAGCCCGCGCGGGCACCGAACGGTCCCGGGCAGCCCGGTTCACGGCACTCACCACGGCCCGCAGGGACGCCGTCACGATGTTGGCGTCGATCCCGACTCCCCAGAAGATCCGGTCGTCGACGGCCACCTCGAGGTACGCGGCCGCTCGCGCATCCGCTCCCGAGCCCAGGGCGTGCTCGTTGTAGTCCAGAATCCGCACGGTCAGATCGCGGCTGGCGAGCGCCGTGACGAATGCGTCAATGGGGCCGTTGCCGGTTCCCGTGATCACCGTGTCGGCCCCCTGGAAACGGACCGAGACGGAGACCTCATCCCGATCGCCCGACGCCGCCGTCGTCCGGGAGCCCAGCAGTTCGAGCGGGCCGGACCCCTCCGCGCCGTCCAGGAAGTACTCGCTGCGGAAAATCGTCCAGAGTTCCTCGGCCGTCACCTCGCCGCCCGCGGAGTCGGTGTGGCGCTGTACGACACCGGAGAACTCGATCTGCAGCCGGCGCGGCAGGTCCAGGGAGTGCTCGGACTTCAGCAGGTATGCCACCCCTCCCTTGCCGGACTGACTGTTCACCCGGATCACCGCCTCGTAGGAGCGGCCGACGTCCTTCGGGTCGATCGGCAGGTAGGGCACCTCCCAGCGGGTCTGGCCGGTGCGCTCCATGGCCTCGAAACCCTTCTTGATGGCGTCCTGATGGGAGCCGGAGAAGGCGGTGTAGACGAGGTCGCCGCCGTAGGGATGACGGGGATGGACGGGCAGCTGGTTGCAGTACTCCACCGCGCGCCGGATCCCGTCGATGTCCGAGAAATCGATCATCGGGTCGATCCCCTGCGAGAACAGGTTCATCCCCAGCGTGACCAGGCAGACGTTTCCGGTCCGTTCCCCATTGCCGAACAGGCAGCCCTCGACCCGGTCGGCGCCGGCCAGCACACCCAGTTCCGCCGCGGCGACCGCGCAGCCCCGGTCGTTGTGCGGATGCAGGGACAGCACGACGGCATCCCGGCGGGTCAGGTTCCGCCCGACCCATTCGATCTGGTCGGCGTAGACGTTCGGGGTCGACATCTCGACCGTCGCCGGCAGGTTCAGCACGACCGGACGCTGCGGGGTCGGCGCCCACACGTCCATGACTGCCTCGCACACCTCCACCGCATAGTCGAGTTCGGTGCCGGTGAACGACTCCGGGCTGTACTGCCAGCGCACATCGGTGCCGTCCAGCAGTTTCTCGGCGTACTGGGCACACCACCGGGCGCCCTGCACCGCGATCTCGGTCACCCCCGCCCGATCAAGACCGAACACCACCCGCCGCTGCAACGTGGATGTCGAGTTGTACAGGTGGATCAGCGCCCGGTACGCGCCGACCAGCGACGCGGCCGTGCGCTCGATCAGGTCCTCCCGCGCCTGCGTCAGGACCTGGATGACGACGTCGTCCGGGATGCGATCTGATTCGATCAGCTGCCGGATGAAGTCGAAGTCGGTCTGGCTGGCCGCCGGGAACCCGACCTCGATCTCCTTGTACCCCATCGCCACCAGCAGCTCGAACATCTGCATCTTGCGGGCGGGGGTCATCGGGTCGATCAGTGCCTGGTTACCGTCGCGCAGATCGACACTGCACCATTGCGGGGCGCGAGTGATCGTCCGCTCGGGCCAGGCCCGGTCGGGAAGTGAGACGGGGACGAACGGACGGTACTTCTCGACCGGCATGCCGGACGGCTGCTGCGTGGTCATTCCTGCTCCTGCTTCCTCGAAAGAGTCCCCCGCGACCGTGATCGCACGGTTCGCGACGTGGGTGACTGGATGCCGGAGGATCCGCGGAGAATCAGCAGAGGAGCGTCAGGCCGCACCTGGACGCTGGACCGCCGGATGGCGAGGATCCCGACGCTGACACACGAAAACACCGCGACGGGGAAGCCAGCTCGGGTATCAGGCCCCGCCGCGGCGGCTAAGGAGAAGCAGCGCACGCATCGCGCACCAACATTACCGGATGTTCGGCCGACCGCGAGGAAACTCCGGTGCCGCGACGGCGCCGGGGACACGGAACTGACCGCTGCGGGGCCGCAGGTCGTCGGTGCGCACGGTGCACACGGCCGCGTGCGCACCGAGCTGCCAGCTGGGTTCGGACGGGTAGATCGTGCCAACGGTGCGGTGCGGAGTGCTGTCGACGGTTCCGGGAAACTCGCGCAGTGCTCCGGCACAGCGTTCGTCCGTCACCTCGGCGACCACCGACGCGCCAGGCCAGCGATGGAAGAGCACCGCCAGGTCGACCATCCGGGTGACCTCGTCGATGTGGGGCTCCCGGCAGCTCACCCGGACGGGCACCACCGGATCGACCGAGGCGGGCGAGCCCGCCGGATACGGGGTCCAGTTCAGGCAGTCACCCGGCCGCAGGGCCGCGAGCAGGTCCGGCCTGATCCCAAAGCCGGCGGGGGGACCGGTCAGCGTGCCGGTGGCAGCCGGTACGGCGGTCTGCTTGGTGGCCGCGGAGGACCCCGACGACGTGGTCGGCACCAGCCGTGCGACGGTCGGGCTGGTCCGGTTCGCCGTCTGCCGCAGGGCGACGACGGTGATGGTGATCATCCCGACGATGATGGCCATGAACGTGACCATTCGCGCGATCTGGCGGGGACGGCCCGGTGGTCTGGGCGGCGCCACCAGCCGATGGAAAAAGCCGGGCAGACCCCGGGAAGCTGGGACGACCTGACAACGGCTGGAAGCCGGCCGGCCGTGCTGCCGGCTGCGCTCGGCCGCGGACGGTTCGAGAAACCGGGCTCCGCGGACGAATCGCTCATCCAGGCGAAGCCCCTCGAACGGGTCCTGATGCCGCGACGCCATGCTAGCCACGGTAAACCCGACACCACGACTACGGCGCACGTTCCACGGAAAGATCACCTGGATCACGTCCCCATGCCACCGCTACCCGTACCCAATCGATCGCCTACCGTTGAGATCGCCCGCAGCTACCCCTGGTAAACCCCACCCAGCCCAGGTAATCCACGGCAACCCGAGGAACACCCCGGACCACCGAAGGCCCCCACGACTCCCCCCGCAAAATCGCCGAAGGTGCCTTTGCGGAGACCCCACACGGCGGCGAAGCCACCGTGTGGGGAAGGAGTCATTCGCTGCTGATGCTTACGGCCCTGGCGTAGGAAGCGCCGATGATCTTCGCGATCTCGGCCAGGATGTCGGGGGCGACCGCGTCGTCGAGCGACAGCGACATCAACGCCTCGCCGCCGGCCTGCAGGCGGCTGACCTGCGCACTGGCGATGTTGATGTGCGCCTCGCCGAGCAGGGCACCGACCGCGCCGACGATCCCCGGCCGGTCCTCGTAGCGGAAGAATGCCAGATGCGCCTCGGGCCGGATGTCGACCTCGAACCCGTCGATCGCGGTGATCTTCTCGACCTGCCGTGAGCCGACAAGCGTGCCGCTCACCGACACGGGCGTGCCGTCGGCGAGGACTCCTCGCACAGTCACGAGGTTGTGATAGTCGGGGCTGTCCTCGGCGGTCTCCAAGGCCACGTCGACCCCGCGCTCCTTGGCCAGCAGCGGCGCGTTGACGTAGGTGACCTGCTCCTCGGTCACGTCGGTGAACACACCCTTGAGCACCGCGAGCTGCAACACCGAGACGTCGTGCACGGCGATCTCGCCCCGCACCTCGACGGTGATCGCGGCGGCCAGGCTGCCCGCGAGGCCGGAGAAGAGCTGCCCGAGCTTCTCCGCAAGCGGAAGACCCGGCCGGAGGTCCTCGGCCACGACGCCACCGGCCTGCACGTTGACCGCGTCGGGCACGAACTCGCCTTGCAGCGCCAGCCGCACCGAGCGGGCGACGGCGAGCCCGGCCTTGTCCTGCGCCTCCTGGGTGGACGCGCCGAGGTGGGGGGTGACGACGACGTTGTCGAGCCCGAACAGCGGGGAGGCCGTCGTGGGCTCCTTGGCGAAGACGTCGATGCCCGCACCGCCGACCTGACCGGAGCGGACCGCCTCGGCGAGCGCAGCCTCGTCAACGAGGCCGCCGCGCGCCGCGTTGACGATGATGACACCGGGCCTGGTCCGGGCCAGCTCGTCGGTGCCGATCAGACCGAGCGTCTCCGGCGTCTTGGGCAGATGGATCGTGATCACGTCACTCTGCCGAAGCAGCTCGTCGAGGTCGACAAGGGTCACGCCGTGCTGCGCGGCACGGGCCACCGACACGTACGGGTCGTAGGCGATGACCTTCATCCCGAAGCCGGCGAGCCGCTGCGCCGCGAGCACGCCGATCCGCCCGAGGCCGACGACGCCTGCCGTCTTCTCCACGAGTTCGACACCGACGTACTTCGAGCGCTTCCACTCGCCGCCGCGCAGTGCCTCGCTGGCCGCGGGAACCCGCCGGGCGACGGCGAGCAGCAGCGCGATCGCATGCTCGGCCGCACTGACGATGTTCGACTGCGGCGCGTTGACCACCATGACACCGCGCTGGGTGGCGGCGGCGACGTCGACGTTGTCCAGCCCGATGCCGGCCCGGGCGACGACCTTGAGCTTTCCCGCGGTGGCGAGCACCTCGGCGTCGATCTTGGTGGCCGACCGGACGATCACGGCATCGACGTCGGCGATGGCGGGCAGCAACGCGGACCGGTCGGCACCGTCGACGTGACGAACCTCGAAGTCCCCGGACAGCACCTCCAGCCCGGCCGGTGAGAGCTCCTCGGCAACGAGTACGACAGGCACTGGACCTCTCCTAGCGACCTCGGGTCAGACCGGGAGGCGACGCGGAACGAGGCGTGATCACGTGGCCTTCGGCCTGGCGATGATGAACGTGGATACTGCGGACACCGCACGAGGCGGCGGGCCCAGCCTACCGACGCCCGCCGTGGACTCCGAGCCCTTTCCGCCGACCGACGGCGACGGCGTGCCCGGACGGGGACGGCACGCACCCGGGGACGGCGGCAGCGCACCACGGCCGCCCCCGAGAGGGCACGATCCGCCCGACGACCCGCGGGACCTACCTGGAGATCCAGAAATCAGGCGATCCAAGACATCATCGGCCGGAGCTTCGCGCCGACCTGCTCGATCGGGTGCTGCTTGCCCTCCGCCACGAGCTTGGTGAAATTCGGCCGACCGTTGTCGTCCTCGGCCACCCACTCGCGAGCGAACGCGCCGTCACGGATCTCGTCGAGGATCTTGCGCATCTCGGCCTTCACGGCGGGGGTGATGACGCGCGGGCCACGCGTGACATCGCCGTACTCCGCGGTGTCCGAGATCGAGTACCGCATCTGGGAGATGCCGCCCTCGTACATCAGGTCGACGATGAGCTTGAGCTCGTGCAGGCACTCGAAGTAGGCGACCTCCGGGGTGTAGCCCGCCTCGACGAGGGTCTCGAAGCCGGCCTGCACGAGCGCGCTGGCGCCGCCGCAGAGCACGGCCTGCTCGCCGAACAGGTCGGTCTCGGTCTCCTCGGTGAAGGTGGTCCTCAGCGCACCGGCCCGGGTGCCACCGATGCCCTTGGCGTAGGCCAGCGCGACGGCCAGCGCGTTGCCGCTCGCGTCGGCCTCCACCGCGACGAGGACGGGAACGCCCTTGCCCTCCTCGAACACCCGCCGCACCAGGTGACCCGGCCCCTTCGGAGCGACCATGAACACGTCGACGCCGGCCGGCGGCTCGATGAGCCCGTAGCGGATGTTGAAACCGTGCCCGAACGCCAGCGCCTTGCCCGCGGTGAGGTGCGGGGCGATGGACTCCGCGTAGATCGTGCGATGGGTGGTGTCCGGAGTGAGCAGCATGATGATGTCGGCCTCGGCGGACGCCTCCGCCGGGGTGAGGACCCGCAGGCCCTCTTCCTCGGCCCTGGCCCGGCTGCGGCTGTCCGCCGGCAGGCCGACCCGCACGTCGACACCACTGTCGCGCAGGTTCAGCGCGTGCGCGTGGCCCTGGCTGCCGTAGCCGATGACGGCGACCTTACGGTCGGCCAGGACGTCCAGCGAGGCGTCATCGTCGTAGTAGATCTCGACCATCGTGGGGAATCTCCTCGTTGAGTGGATGGGAAAAAGACGCGCGACGGTCCCGGTCAGGCCGGACGGTCGACTGCTCGCAGGCTGCGATCGGTGATCGAACGCGATCCGCGGCCGAGTGCCACCAGGCCGGACTGGACCAGTTCCCGGATTCCGAACGGCTCCAGCATGCGGATGAGGGCGTCCAGCTTGTCGCGGGTTCCCGTCGCCTCGATGGTGACGGCGTCCTGGGCGACGTCGACCACCTTGGCACGGAACAGGGCGACCGTCTCGAGGACCTGGGACCGCACCGACAGGTCGGCGCGCACCTTCACGAGCATCAGCTCACGTTGCACCGAGGCGGAGGTGTCCATCTCGACGATCTTCAAAACATTGATCAGCTTGTTGAGCTGCTTGGTCACCTGTTCCAGCGGCAGGTCCTCCACGACGACGACGATCGTCATCCGGGAGATGTCAAGCTGCTCGGTCGGCCCGACCGCGAGTGACTCGATGTTGAACCCGCGCCGGGAGAACAGGCCCGAGACCCGGGCCAGCACCCCGGGCTTGTTCTCCACCAGCACGGACAGGGTATGGCGGGTCATCAGATGTTCACCTCGGCGTCGCCGGAGTAGTCGAAGTCCGGCGCGGTGTCGCGCGCGATGCGGATGTCGTCGTTGCTGGCGCCGGCGGCGACCATCGGCCACACCATGGCGTCGGGATGCACGACGAAGTCCACCACGACCGGGGCGTCGTCGATCGCCATCGCCTTCTCGATCGTCGCGTCGACATCCGCCGCCGTCTCGCAGCGCAGCCCGACGCAGCCCAACGCCTCGGCCAGCCGGACGAAGTCGGGCACCCGCACCCTCCTGGACGCCCCTGCGCCCCGCCCAGACGCCCCTGCGCCGCCGGTCCGCGGGGAGTCCGGGTGCGTCCCGAGCTCCGTGTTGGAGTACCGCTTGTCGTAGAAGAGGGTCTGCCACTGGCGGACCATGCCGAGCGACCCGTTGTTGATGACGGCAACCTTGATCGGGATTCCCTCCAGCGCGCAGGTCGCAAGCTCCTGGTTGGTCATCTGGAAGCAGCCGTCACCGTCGACGGCCCACACCGTGGCGTCGGGGCGGCCGACCTTGGCGCCCATCGCGGCCGGCACGGCGTAGCCCATCGTGCCGGCGCCGCCGGAGTTCAGCCAGGTGTAGGGGTTCTCGTAGGAGATGAACTGCGCGGCCCACATCTGGTGCTGCCCGACGCCGGCGGCGAAGATGGTCTCCGGTCCCGCGATCTTCCCGAGCCGCTCGATGACGTACTGCGGGGCCAGCGAGCCGTCAGCCGGCTGGTCGTAGCCCAGCGGGTAGGTCCGGCGCCAGCCGTCCAGCGTCCGCCACCAGGCGGCGAGGCCCGGCCGCTCCTCCAGGACGAGCGCGGCGACGAGCTCGTTGATCACATCACGGCAGTCACCGACGATCGGCACGTCCGCGGGCCGGTTCTTGCCGATCTCGGCCGGGTCGATGTCGGCGTGAATGACCGCGGCACCGGGCGCGAAGGAGGACAGCCTGCCGGTCACCCGGTCATCGAAGCGGGCCCCGAGAGTGATCAGCAGATCCGCCTTCTGCAACGCGGTCACCGCGGCGACCGACCCGTGCATGCCGGGCATGCCCAGGTGCTGGGGATGGGAGTCGGGGAAGGCGCCGCGGGCCATGAGGGTGGTGACCACCGGGATGCCGGTGAGCTCCGCAAGTGTCCGCAGCTCCGCGGCAGCGCGGGCCCTGAGCACTCCCCCACCGATATAGAGCACCGGACGCCGGGCAGCACTGATCATCTTCGCCGCCTCGCGCACCTGCTTGCCGTGCGGGCGGGTGACCGGACGATAACCGGGCAGGTCGAGAGCCGGCGGCCAGACATCGTGCGGCAGCACGGAGGTGACCGACTGCAGGATGTCCTTGGGCAGGTCGACGAGCACCGGTCCGGGCCGGCCCGTCGCCGCCAGGTGGAACGCCTCCGCGATGATCCGCGGGATGTCGTCGGCGGACTGGACCAGGAAGTTGTGCTTGGTGATCGGCAGGGTGATGCCGCAGATGTCCGCCTCCTGGAAGGCGTCGGTCCCGATCGAGGGGCTGGGGACCTGCCCGGTGACGGCCACGATCGGCACCGAGTCCATGTAGGCGTCGGCGATCGGGGTCACCAGGTTGGTCGCCCCCGGCCCCGACGTCGCCATGCACACCCCGACCCGCCCGGTGGCCTGCGCGTACCCCTCGGCCGCATGACCCGCGCCCTGCTCGTGCCGGACAAGGACATGTCGCACTCGGGTGGAGTCGAACAGTGGATCATATGCGGGCAGGATCGCGCCGCCGGGGATGCCGAAGACCACGTCGGCTCCGACCGCTTCAAGGGAGTGGACGAGCGACTGGGCTCCGGTGATCTCTCGTGTCATCTGGTCGTCTTCCTTGACAGGCCGGGGATGTACGTGGCACGTGGCAATCTCGGCTGGCACTGCGGGACCGGCGGGACCGGGCCCGGCGGGCACGGCTCTGCCAGCTGAGCACGACCACGCAGGCTTGGCACGAGGCAGTGCTCACTGCACGAAAAAGCCCCTCGTGCCGAGGCACTGAGGGGCGGCGCACAGGTCGACGTCGTCGACTATGCGCGCTCTGAGCGTACGAGAATCCCGAGATGCACGGTTCTACCCTGCCGGAGTTCCCGGCCCACGTCAAGCATCGCCGGGCACCGGGTCCAGCCGGGCACCCGGTCCAGCCAGGTCATTGCCCGCCGGAGCCGGGCGCACCGATCTGGCCACCGTCCAACGCGGTGAGGAACCTGGCCGCGACCGGCGCGGCCGTCTCCGCGCCGAAGCCGCCGTCCTCGACGACCACCGCGAAGGCCACATCGCCCCGGTAGCCGACGAACCACGCATGGGTCGGCGGCGGGTTGCCGTCCTTGTACTCGGCGGTGCCGGTCTTCCCGAAGACCTCGCCGGGCATCGGGACCTTCGCGGCGGTGCCCTCGGTGACGACCGCCCGCATGAAGTCCCGCAGCGGGGGCAGCACCACGGGCGGGATGGGGTTGCTGCGCGCCGACTGGCCGACGACGAACGGCTGGCGCCAGGTACCGCTCGCGACCGCCGCGGCGACGCTCGCCATCTGCAGCGGGGAGACCTCGATGCGGGCCTGGCCGATCGACGCCGACGCCGACTCGACCACGTCACGCGGGGTCGGGAAGGTCCCCCCGACGCTGGCGATATCCAGCGGTGGTCGGCCGTCGAAGCCGTAAAGCTGGGCGGCCTTCTCCAGCGCGCCGTCCGGGAGTGACTCCTCCAGCCGGATGAACGCGGTGTTGCAGCTCCTGGCGAACGCGGTCCGCAGCGGGATGGGGCCGAACTGCTCGGACTCGGCGTTCTGGAAGGTCCGACCGCCGACGCTGACCGTCTGGGTGCAGTCCAGGGGCATGTCCGGCGCCTTGCCGTTCATCAGCGCGGCGGTGGCCGTCACGATCTTGAAGGTGGAACCCGGTGGGTACTTGCCCCGGACAGCCCGGCCCGACCCGCTGGGCGGATGGTTGGCCAGGGCCAGGATGGCGCCGGTACGAGTGTCGATCGCGACCATCGCCCCGGTCGGGCGGGCCGCGGTGGCCAGGGCCGCCTCGGCGGCCTGCTGGACCCGCAGGTCGATCGTGGTACGGATCGCCTCGCCGTCGGTCATCGGATAGGTGTGCAGCGTCTGCACGGTCGCGTTCTTCGCATCCCGCACGACGACCGCGCCGCCCTGCGCCCGCAGCCGGTCGTCGTACACCCGCTGCAACCCGGACAGCGGCGCCGTCCGACCGACGAGGTTGCCCGCCAGGTCGGAGGAGTCCCGTAGGGGCTGGCCCGCCACGTCGAGCAGGTCCCCCCGCTTACCTGTGGAGGCGGTCCGGTCCAGGTGCAGCCCTGGGCGCAGGGCCGGATGCACCGAGGGCGGATCAGCCTTCACCCGCCACCCGCCGCCGGTCGAGACGAGATGCAGCGCCCCGGTGTACTCCAGCGGCGTCGGCAGACCGGAGAGCGTGAGCCTGGCCAGGTACGGCACGGTCGCCGTCTCGCCGCTGCGGCTGATCGCGCCCGGGGTAAACGTAGCCGCTGTGACGAGCAGGCGGTCACGCACCTCGGCCATCGTGCCCACCAGGCGCGCGACGTCGATACTCCCGGGCGTGGAGACGGCGGCGACAGCCGCGGAGCCGGGGGTCGCCGTCCCACCGGAAGTCGTCAGCGTCCGCCAACCGGCCAGGTAGGAGTCGGCCGCGGCCTGGACCTTCCGGTCGGCGGCGCGGTTGTTCAGGACGTAGCCGACGCCGCCGGCGACGGCCAGCAGGACGACGACGACCGCGACGATGATCGCCGTCCGGCGGCCCCGGCCCCGGCGGCGGGAGGTTGACGCGGTGAAGCCGGAAGGTGTAGGGGGCACGGCGGCACGCTCTCCCCTCGATCGTGACACCCCGATGGGAGACCCACCCTATGGAGGCCTCCGGCCCTTCGCATCCGACGCGCCGTACGACGTCGGCAACCCGACACGCGGGTCCGACACAGCAGGAGAACGTGGTCCTCCCGAGCTCGGATCACGGAGAGGCAACCCACGGCACGGGGGACGGCGGCGACCGGTCGGACGTTTCTCGAACGAATGGCGCTAAAATCTGCGAATCATCTTGAATACGACAAATCGGGGATCGGGCGAGCGAGGGCCGGGAAGCCGAGGGCCGGGAAGCCGAGGGCCGGGAAGCGGTGTCAGGAGACGCCGAGGCGCTCCAGCAGCAGTCGCCGCACGGCCGCCGCGTCCGCTTGGCCCTTCATCGCCTTCATCACCGCGCCCACCAGCGGACCGACGGCGTTCACCTTGCCACCGCGGACCTTCTCGGCGATGTCGGGGGCACCGAGGAGCGCCGCGTCGACGGCCGCGGTGAGCGCGCCGTCGTCCGCGACGATCGCCAGCCCACGGCCGGCGATCACCGCGTCGGGCGTGCCCTCACCGGCGAGCACCCCGTCGATGACCTTGCGGGCCAGCGCGTCGGTGAGCTCGCCCGCGGCCACCAGCGCGGTGATCCGGGCGACGTCGGTCGGGGTGATCTTAAGATCGCGCGGCTGGAGACCGGCGTCCGAAGCGCGCCTGGCCAGCTCGTTGAGCCACCACTTGCGGGCGGTCGCCGGGGCCGCGCCGGCGGCGATGGTCTCCTCGACCAGGTCGAGGACCGCGGCATTGCGCAGGTCCTGCAGGTCCCGCGCGGTGTAGCCGTGCTCGGCGATCAGCCGGGCCCGGCGCGCCGCGGGCAACTCCGGCAGGCCGGCCCGCAGCCGCTCGACGTATTCCGCGGGCAGGGCCAACGGGGTGAGATCAGGCTCCGGGAAGTACCGGTAGTCGGTGGCCTCCTCCTTGGAGCGACCCGACGAGGTGCGGCCCGACGCCTCGTCGAAGTGGCGGGTCTCCTGGATGATGCGCTGGCCGTCGTCGAGCAACGCGGCCTGCCGGGTGGTCTCGTAACGCACCGCGCGTTCCACCGACCGCAGCGAGTTGAGGTTCTTCGTCTCGGTGCGGGTGCCGAAGGGAGCGTCCGGGTCGCCGGGCGCCGGCCGCGGGCGCAGCGAGACGTTGGCGTCGCAGCGCAGCGATCCTTGCTCCATCCGGACGTCGGAGACCCCGAGCGCCCGGATCAGCTCCCGCAACTCATCCACGTAGGCCCGGGCCACCTCGGGGGAACGCACGTCCGGTTCGGTCACGATCTCCACGAGCGGGATGCCGGCCCGGTTGTAGTCGACCAGCGAGTGGGTGGCGCCGTGGATGCGGCCGGTGGCGCCGCCGACGTGCAGCGACTTGCCGGTGTCCTCCTCCATGTGCACCCGGGTGATGCCCACCCGGTGCACCTCGCCCTCGACCTCCACGTCGAGCCAGCCGTTCGTGCACAGCGGCTCGTCGTACTGGCTGATCTGGAAGTTCTTCGGCATGTCGGGATAGAAGTAGTTCTTGCGCGCGAACCGGCACCACGACGCGATCTCACAGTGCAACGCGAGTCCGATCATGACCGCGAAGCGCACCGCCGCCTCGTTCACCACCGGCAGGGAACCCGGCAGCCCGAGGCACACCGGGCAGACCTGCGTGTTGGGCTCGGCACCGAAGGCTGTCGCGCAGCCGCAGAACATCTTGGAAGCGGTGCCGAGTTCGACGTGCGTCTCCAATCCGATCACCGGCTCGTAGCGGGCCAGAACGTCGGAGTAGGACGGCAGCGCGCCGGCGGGAGCCACTGTGCTCACCGGATGAACTCCTCATGGGTCGCTGGGTGGGCGGGTGTCGCGGACGTGCACGTAGGTGAGGAACACCGCGGCAGGTAGGCCGAGCACTCCCCAGACGAGCAGGACCGGGTTGAGCGTGGCGATGCCGAGACCCAGCACCAGCATGGTGAGCAGCCACACCACGCCCACCAGGAACCGGTCCTGTCGGCCGCTGCGCAGACTCACCATCGCCGTTTCCTTCCCTTCCCTCGCGGTCGGCGGCCCGTCACCGCGGCCGCCACACCCGGAACACGGATGACCCGCGAGAGCGCCGGGCGCCCGCTCACAGCGCCGGGACCTCGTCGAGCAACGGATGGCCGCGTTCGACGTCCAACGCCTCCTCCAGCGCCCCGCCGACCCGGTAGAGCCGGTCATCGGCGAACGGCGGCGCCATGATCTGGATACCCACCGGCAGCCCGTCCACGAGCCCGGACGGCAGGCTCATCGCCGGGCCGCCCGCGAGGTTGGACGGGATCGTGCACAGGTCCGACAGGTACATGGCCACCGGATCGTCGACCTTCGCGCCCAGCGGGAAGGCCGGTGTCGGGGTGGTGGGCGAGACCAGGACGTCGACCTGCTCGAACGCGGCGGTGAAGTCGCGGCTGATCAGCGTACGGACCTTCTGCGCCTGGCCATAGTAGGCGTCGTAGTACCCCGAGGACAGGGCATAGGTGCCCAGGATGATCCGCCGCTTCACCTCCGGGCCGAAGCCGGCTTCGCGGGTGCGGCTCATGACCTCCTCGGCCCCGGCCCGACCGTCGTCGCCGATCCGCAGCCCGAAGCGCATCGCGTCGAAGCGAGCCAGGTTCGACGAGCACTCGCTGGGCGCGATCAGGTAATAGGCGGGCAGCGCGTAGCTGAAGTGCGGGCAGCTCACCTCGACGACCTGGGCGCCCAGGCCCGTCAGCGCCTCGACCGCGGCGGCGAAGGCGGCCTCGACCCCCGGGTCGTACCCGTCGCCGGCGAACTCGCGGACCACACCGACCCGCATACCGCGGATGTCGCGCTGCCGTGCCGCCGCCACGACCGCGGGAACCGGCGCGTCGACGCTCGTGGAGTCCAGGGGATCGTGGCCGGCGATCGCGGCGTACAGCAACGCCGCGTCGGTCACCGTGCGGGTCAGCGGGCCGGCCTGGTCCAGCGAGCTGGAGAAGGCGACCAGCCCGTAGCGGCTGACCCCACCGTAGGTGGGCTTGACCCCGACCAGACCGCAGAGGGCTGCCGGCTGACGGATGGAACCGCCCGTGTCGGTGCCGAGGGCGAGCGGCGCCTCGAAGGCGGCGACGGCCGCGGCGCTGCCGCCGCTGCTGCCGCCGGGGATGCGGGTGACGTCCCAGGGGTTGCGGGTCGGCCCGAACGCCGAGTTCTCGGTCGACGAGCCCATGGCGAACTCGTCCATGTTGGCCTTACCCAGCAGGACGACGTCCGCGGCCCGCAGCCGGCTCACCACCGTGGCGTCGTACGGGGGACGCCAGCCCTCGAGGATGCGGCTGCCGCAGGTGGTGGGCATCCCTCGGGTGGTGAAGACGTCCTTGAGCGCCAACGGCACCCCGGCGAGCGGCCCGAGGCGCTCCCCGGCCGCGCGCCGGTCGTCGACCGACCGGGCCGCGGCGAGCGCGCCGTCGGCGTCCACGTGCAGGAAGGCGTGGACGGTCTCGTCGACCTTGGCGATGCGGTCCAACGCCGCCCGGGTCGCCTCGACGGCACTCAGCCTGCCGGCGGCGATCGCGGCCGCCGTCGCGGCGGCGGACAGGCGCACGACGTCAGTCGTGCCGGGAGGTGTCGGGTTCTCCGTCATGTTCTCCGTCATGCGGGCGGCGACCTCATTCGTCCGGATCGAGGATACGGGGCATCCGGAACCGCCCGTCCTCGGTGGCGGGGGCACCGGCCAGGGCCTCGGTGACGGGCAGCGACGGGCAGATGGTGTCCGGCCGGAAGACGTTGGTCAACGGCACGGCGTGGCTGGTCGGCGGGATGTCCCCGGCGGCGATCTCGGAGACTCGGGCGACCGCGGACAGGATCGCCTCGAGCTGCGGTGCCAGCGCATCGAGCTCGTCGCCGGTCACCGACATCCGCGCCAAGCGGGCGAGGTGAGCCACCTCGTCCCGAGTGATCGCCATGGCGTGTGGCCCCTTCGTGGGCGGTGGGCGCGGGGCCCGTGACTGGTCCTGGGCGCCGCGACGGATGCGGGAACCGGAACCGGGAGAGGCCGGATGCACCCCTGGGGCGCCCCGGGCGGACGGTCCCGGACCGGACGCATCGCCGCGTCGACGTGATGTCATCGTACGGGCCGCGGCGGGACCCCCGCGGACGCCGCCCCCCGCTGCTCTCCTGGCCCAGGCCGCCCTTCGGGGTTTCCGTCACCTCACCTTCGGCGAGGTTCCTGTGCTGTGGTCCTGGGGGAGCCGCCGGCCGGGCGGGGACGTTATCTTCGCGTGACCGGCCGGCCATCCCGCCGACATGCTCTTTGCGCATGCTCAGCTACATGTCGTATCTGCTTCGCCTCGTGCTGCCGGACCGCCCTGGAGCGCTCGGCGCGGTGGCCACGGCCCTGGGCAGGGCGAGCATCGACATCGTCAGCATCACCGTCATCGAGCGCACCGCCGACGGAGCCGTGGACGATCTGCTCGCGCTTCTGCCACCGGACGGCCTCGCCGATCGCGTCCTCACCGCCGCTCATTCGGTTCCAGGCGTGATCGTCGAGTCGCTTCGGCCATTTCTCTCGCCGACGGGGGCGGTATCGGCAACGACCTCGACCTGGTGGACGCCATGACCGATCGGCCGCACGACGCCGTGGCGACCCTGACGGACCTCGCGCCCGGCGTCTTCCACGCCGACTGGGCGGTGCTGCTGGAGCACGTCGGGCCGGACGACATCAGGGTCCGGGAAACCTCGGTGGGCGCTCCGGCCCTCGGCGGGGACGATCTCGGTGTCCCCGAACGGGTCCGGTTACCCCTGCCCTGGCTGCCGCTGGAACGGCCGCGGCGGATCGGGGCCGAGGATGGCGCCTTCCCGCCTCGCTGGCGGGCGGTCAGCATGGAACTCGCCGCGGCCCCGGTCGGCGGCGACCGGTTGGTGATCCTGGTCGGGCGGCCCGGCGGCCCCCGGTTCCGCTCCTCCGAGATCGACCGACTGGCCCATCTGTCGGGCATCGCCGCGAGCCTGACCAGGACGGACCGTTTCTGAGTGGGGGAGCCTCCCCGGGTTATTCCACCGGGATCTCGGCCTTCTCGGGACCGTCGGCGGGAACGGCGAGCTTGCTGGCCGCGTCGACCCCCTGCGCCAGCAGAACGGCAAATCCGGCCTCGTCCAGCATGGGGATCCTGAGACTGCGCGCCTTGTCGTACTTCGAGGCCCCCGGATCCGCGCCGACGACGACGGCGGTGGTCTTCCTACTCACCGAGCCGGTGACCTTGCCGCCGCGCGCCTCGACCGCCTCCTTGGCCGAGTCGCGGCTCCAGTCGGTGAGCGTGCCGGTGATGACGACGGTGACGCCGTCGAGGGGACGTGGGCCCTCCTCCGCGCCGACGTCGGCGAGCCGTGCCCCGCCGGCGGCGATCCTGGCGAGGATGTCGCGGTGCCGTTCATCGGCGAACCAGTCGAGCACCGCGCCGGCGATCTTCGGACCGACCCCTTCGACCGCGGCGAGGTCCTCGGCCGACGTGGCGGCGATCGCTTCCAGCGACCGCAGTTCCCGGGCGAGCGCCCGCGCCGCCGTGGGCCCGACGTGGCGGATCGACAGGCCGACCAGCAGCCGCCAAAGTGGCCGGTTCCGCGCGGCCTCGACCCCCCACAGAATCTGGTCGATCTTCTTCTGCGCGAACCCGCGCAGCCCCTCGAAGGACTCGGGCGTCAGGTGGAAGATGTCGCCGATGTCACGCACCCGGCCCGCCTCGAGCAGGGCGATCGCCGTCTCATACCCGAGCCCGTCGATGTCCATCGCCCCCCGGGATGCGAAATGGAAGATCGACTCCCGCAACTGCGCGGGACAGGAGACGGTGTTCGGGCAACGGATGTCGACCTCGCCCTCGGGCCGCACCAACTCGGTGCCGCACTCCGGGCAGCGCGTGGGCATCACGAAGGCCCGCTCGGAACCGTCTCGCAGGTCGACGACCGGGCCGACGATCTCCGGGATGACGTCCCCGGCCTTGCGCAGGACGACCGTGTCCCCGATGAGCACCCCCTTGCGACCGACCTCGTCGATGTTGTGCAGGGTCGCGAGGCCCACCGTGGACCCGGCGACCAGGACCGGCTCCAGCTCCCCGAAGGGGGTCACCCGGCCGGTGCGGCCCACGTTCACCCGGATATCGCGCAGCTTGGTCGTGACCTCCTCCGGCGGATACTTGTAGGCCACCGCCCAGCGGGGGGACTTCGAGGTGGAGCCCAACCGGCGTTGCAGGGCGAACGAGTCGACCTTGACGACCACTCCGTCGATCTCGTGCACCACGCCGTGGCGCGCGTCGCCCCACCGGTGCACGTAGTCCAGCACGCCGGGCACCGTCGCCAGGACCTCGAAGTGGGTGGCGACGGGCAGCCCGAGCTCCGCGAAGCGGGCATAGGCCGCCGACTGGGACGTGACCTCGAAGCCGCGCTGCGCGCCCAGGCCATGGACAATCATCTCCAGCGGCCGGGTGGCGGTGACCCGGGGATCCTTCTGCCGCAGGGATCCAGCCGCGGCGTTACGCGGGTTCGCGAACGGTTTGCCCCCCGCGGCCACCAGCCCGGCGTTGAGCTCGGCGAACTTCGCGGTCGGGAAGAAGACCTCGCCCCGCACCTCCAGCAGCCCGGGCACCCGCGGCCCGCGCAGCCGCACCGGCACGCTCGCCAGGGTGCGGATGTTGGGAGTGATGTCCTCCCCCGTCCGGCCGTCGCCGCGCGTCGCGGCACGCACCAGGTAACCGTCCTCGTAGACGAGGTCCACGGCAAGCCCGTCGATCTTCAGCTCGCAGAGCCAGGCGTCGACCTCGCTTTCCCGGGCCACGCGCGCCGCCCACTGGTGGAACTCGTCGTCGTCGAAGACGTTTTCCAGGGACAGCATCCGTTCGAGATGCTCGACCGGGGTGAACAGGGTCGAGTAGGAGCCGGCCACCTTCTGCGTCGGCGAGTCCGGTGTGCGCAGGTCGGGATGCCGCTCCTCCAGCACGGCG
This sequence comes from Frankia sp. CoBUL1, assembly GCF_978021245.1. Lineage (NCBI taxonomy): Bacteria > Bacillati > Actinomycetota > Actinomycetes > Frankiales > Frankiaceae > Frankia > Frankia sp. CoBUL1. The sequence goes on along the minus strand of NZ_CDXDOS010000002.1, from coordinate 7,946 downwards.
AGCTCCGCCATCAACCGGTCGTACTCGGCATCGGAGATCGTCGGGGAATCGAGCACGTAGTAGCGGTACGCGTGCTCGTCGAGCTCGCGGGCGAGGCTGGCGGCGCGGGCCCGCTCGTCCGCCGAAGCCACCGCCGAGGCCACGCCGGATTCGTCGGCCGTACCGGCCGTCGCGCTCACGACGGTGCGTCGACCAGGACCCGCCCCGCCTTCCGGCAGTGGCGCATCACCGTCCTGGCATCGTCCGTTCCCAGGCCCGCCAGGCCACATGTCGGCGCCACGGCGACCACCTCTCCGAGCTGCTCGGGCCGGAATCCCAACCGGCGCCACAGTGCGATGACGGGTTCGACCGTACGGCGGACATCCGACAACTTCGGTGCGGCCGAGACAGCCCGTCCGGCTGCACCAGCCGGTGCGGCCGGTCCAGTCGGTCCAGTCGGTGAAATCGGCGCGGCCGGTGAAATCGGCCTGGTGGGGACGAGACCCGCCATCAGCCGCACGCCGGCCTCCACGATCTCGCCGACAGCGTCGTCCTCGGCCCGGGTAAGCGCGGTGACGTCGAGACCGACGAAGTCCACACCCGCCGCGCGCAACGCCGCCAGCGGCACCGCGGGAGCGCAGCAGTGCACCCCGACTCCAACGGTCGCCGGCAGCGCCCGCAGGCCACCGAGCAGGATCCGCAGCCGCTCCACAACCAAGCCCTCCTCGACGGCGGGCAGCACCGAGAACCCACTCGGAGTGCGGATCCGGCCCGCGAGCACCGCCGGCAGCGACGGCTCGTCGAGCTGGACCAGGATCCGCGCCCCCGGGACCCGCTGGGCGATCTGTTCGACCTGTTCGACGAGCCCCGCGGTCAGTGCGTCGGCGATGTCACGGGTGGCGCCGGTATCCGACAACGCCCTGTGCCCGCGGGGAAGCTCCAGCTCGGCAGCCAGCGTCCACGGGCCGGTCACGGCAATCTTGAAGGATCCCGCGTAGTCGGCGGCGACCTCCGTCAGCGCGTCCAGGTCGCGTTCGAGCAGATCCCGTGACCGGCGCAGGTCCAGGCCGGGTCGGGGAACCAGCCGCCAGCCAGCCGGCTGAAGGTCCACCGGCATGTCGACGAGGATCGCCGCCGCCCGCCCGACCATCGCACCCCCGGGTCCCCTGGCCGGCAATTCGGGCAGATGCGGCAGGTCCGGCAGCTCGTCGAAGACCAGCTTGACGGCCTGGGCCGCATCCGTTCCCGGCAGCGAGCCCACCCCGGTGGCCGCGCCGGGCGGCCACATCCGTGCAGCGTCAGTACTCATGTCTTGACATCCTCCGGGAGCCCGCGGGAGATCCCCGGCCACGCCCGCTCCACGCCCACTCCGTCAACGGCCCACCGACCGGGCGCCCGGCTAACCACCGGTGGTGCGGATGTGCCCTCCGCCAAGCACCCGGTCACCGTCGTACAGCACCACTGCCTGGCCTGCGGCCGTGCCGCGGACCGGCGTCGTCAGTGTCACGACGAGCTCCTCGTCGCGCGCCTGCGCCACCGCCGGTACCACCCCGCCGTGCGCCCGCACCTGGGCCAGGCATGACACGGCCCCCTCGTGCGGCCAGACGGCCCGGTCCGCCACGAGCCGGCGCACGTCGAGCGCTTCGGCCGGTCCGACGGTGACCGTCGACGTCACCGGGGAGATGTCCAGCACATAGCGCGGCCGGCCGTCCGAGGCCGGCCGCCCGAGCTTCAGCCCGCGACGCTGACCCACGGTGAAGGCGTAGGCGCCGTCATGGTGCCCGAGCGTCTGCCCGGTCGTCGCATCGATGACCGGACCCGGCCGCGGGCCGAGCCGCTCGCGCAACCAGCCACCGGTGTCCCCGTGCGAGATGAAACAGATGTCGTGGCTGTCCGGCTTGTCCGCAACGGCAAGGCGACGCTCGGCCGCCTCTACCCGTACCTGGGCCTTGGTGGAATCCCCGAGCGGAAACCGCGCGGCGGCGAGCTGCTCGGGACGCAGCGTTCCCAGGACGTAGGACTGGTCCTTGTCCGGATCCACCGAGCGGCGCAGGGTGCCGTCCGGATCGAGCCGGGCGTGGTGCCCGGTGACGACGGCCTCGAAGCCGAGCGCGAGGGCCTTGTCGAGTACGGCCGCGAACTTGATGCGCTCGTTGCAGCGCACGCAGGGGTTGGGCGTGCGACCGGCTGCGTAGGACTCGACGAACTCCTCGATGACGTCGGTCTCGAACCGGTCCGCGAGATCCCAGACGTAGAACGGGATGCCGAGGATGTCGGCGGCCCGCCGGGCGTCCCGGGCGTCCTCGATGGTGCAGCAGCCGCGGGCTCCGGTCCGGTCCGACTCCGGCGAGCGCGACAACGCCAGATGCACCCCGGTGACGTCGTGACCGGCGTCAACCGCCCGGGCGGCGGCGACGGCGGAGTCGACCCCGCCGGACATCGCGGCGAGCACCCGCATCAGACCATCACCTCCCCGAATCTCCGCCGAACCTCAGAGAACCACGTGGACGGGAGCAAGGCATCATGGGCATCGCCTCTCAGGAGCCGCTCATGCCGGCCAGCGCCCCCGCGCGGCTCGCCCGCTCGACGACCGGCCCGATCGCCGCGACCAGCGCGTCGATGTCGCAGGCCCGTGAGGTGTGCCCGAGGGAGAACCGCAGCGATCCGCGGGCGTGTGTCTCATCCACTCCCATCGCGAGCAACACGTGCGACGGCCTCGCCACTCCAGCGGAGCAGGCCGAGCCGGTGGAACACTCGATCCCCCGGGCATCGAGCAGCATCAGCAGCGAGTCTCCCTCGCAGCCGGGGAAGGTCAGATGGGCGTTTCCCGGCAGCCGGTGCGGTCCCGGACCGCCGCCGTCCCCACCGCCGCCGTCCCCGAGCAGCGGGGCGCCGTTGAGCACCGCCTCCGGGACCTCCGCCCGGACCCGGCGCACCAGGTCGTCACGCAGGGCCGCCAGCCGGACGCTCTCCTGCGGCGCCTCGGCGCATGCCGTCGCCGCGGCCGCCGCGAACGCCGCCACCCCGGCCGTGTTCAGCGTTCCGGACCGGATGTCGCGCTCCTGACCGCCGCCGTGGGTCAGCGGCTCCATCGCCAATCCCCGGCGCACCACCAGGGCACCGACACCGATCGGCCCCCCGATCTTGTGCGCGCTGACCGTGATGGCGTCGGGGCCCTCGTCGGTGACGGCGATCGGGATCTGGCCGAACGCCTGCACCGCATCGGTGTGGAAGGGCACGCCGTGACGGTGCGCGATCGTCGCGAGCTCGGCGATCGGCTGAACGGTGCCGACCTCGTTGTTCGCCCACATCACCGACACGACGGCCACCGAGTCCGGATCCCGTTCGAGGGCGGCGGCGAGGGTGTCCGGCCGCACGGTTCCCGCGGCATCGACCGCGAGCAGCTCGACCTCGGCATCCTGCGCCCGGCCGAGCCAGTCGACGGTGTCCAGGACCGCCCGGTGCTCGACGGCGCTGACCAGCACCCGCCGCCGGCCCGGTTCGGCCCGGCGGCGTGACCAGTACAGACCCTTCAGCGCGAGGTTGTCACTTTCGGTACCGCCTCCGGTGAACACCACGTCGGACGGACGGGCGCCCAGCACTCCGGCGAGCGTCTCGCGGGACTCCTCGACGATGCGGCGGGCACGGCGGCCACTGGCATGCAGCGACGAGGCATTGCCGGTATCGGCGAGCACCGCGGTGTACGCGGCGAGCGCTTCCGGTCGCATCGGCGTCGTCGCCCCGTGGTCGAGGTAGGTCACAGCTCTAGAGGGTAGTCGCGGACGGGCCGAACACCGCGCGGTCAGAAGTCGCCGGCGGCCCGGCGCAGATCGGTCAGCAGGTCGATGAGTCTGCGCACCCCGCCGTCACCCAGCCCGGGATCGGCGAAGACGGTGTCGTTGAGCTTCTCGGTCGCGGCCATGGCAGTGGCCCGACCCTCCTCGGTGATCTTCGCGAGAATCGCCCGCCGGTCCGTAGGATGCGGGGTACGCCGCACCTGCCCCCTCGCCTCCAACCGGTCGACCGCGCTGGTGACGCTGGTCGGATGGACCTGCAGCCGACTTCCGATCTTGTTGAGGGGCAGCGCTCCGGACCGACTGAACATCAACAGCATCAGCAGCTCATAGCGCGCGAAGGTCAGGTCGAGGGGGCGCAGGACCTCGTCAACCCGGGCGAGGACGATCTGCTGCGCCCGCATCAGGGAGGTGACCGCTGCCATGCCGTCCGCTGCCGCCCCCCAGCCGTGGGCGGTCCAGTGCCGATGGGCCTCCGCTATGGGGTCGGTTGGCAACGGTTTCGGGGTGGCCACGACTTGTCGACGCTCCTGCACTTCATGGGACGGTTCCCGCCCAACCTGGCAGCCGGGGACCGTCGCGGCGGGCAGCGTCCATTGCACCCCAGGACGGACGCGCTGGCAAAGATTCATGCGTACCCGGAGATTGCCGCGGCGCCCAGCGTAACGCCGATCGACGTAACGGCGGGCGCCACCCGGGACATAATCAGACGTTACGTCGATACTGCCCACCCACGTCGAAGAATGCCTGGGAGATCTGCCCGAGGGAGCAGACGCGGACCGCCTCCATCAGCGCCGCGAACGTGTTCCCCCCGCTCCTGGCGATCTCCCGCAGATGTTCCAGGGCGGCGCCCGCCTCGGCGCCGTGCCGGCTGTGGAACTCCTCCAGCCGAGTGAGCTGAGATTGCTTCTCCTCCTCCGTGGCCCGCGCGAGCTCCATCGGGCCTCCCTCGGCGTCGGGATCGGTGCCGGCCGACTCGGGCCGCAGGAACGTGTTCACCCCGATGATCGGCAGGGTGCCGTCGTGCTTGCGCCGCTCGTACAGCATCGACTCGTCCTGGATGCGTCCCCGCTGATAGCCGGTCTCCATCGCGCCGAGTACACCGCCGCGGTCGCTGATCCGCTCGAACTCGGCGAGCACCGCCTCCTCGACCAGGTCGGTCAGTTCATCGACGATGAACGATCCCTGCAGGGGATTCTCGTTGGCGGCGAGTCCCCATTCCTGATCTATGATCATCTGGATGGCCAACGCGCGGCGGACGGAGTTCTCCGTAGGAGTCGTCACAGCCTCGTCGTACGCATTGGTGTGCAGGCTGTTGCAGTTGTCGTAGATCGCGCACAGCGCCTGCAACGTGGTCCGGATGTCGTTGTAGGCCATCTCCTGCGCGTGCAGCGACCGGCCCGACGTCTGTACGTGATACTTCAGCATCTGCGACCGGGGGGCGGCACCGTAGCGCTCCCGCATGGCCACCGCCCAGATCCGGCGGGCCACCCGCCCGATGACGGTGTACTCCGCATCCATCCCGTTGGAGAAGAAGAACGACAGGTTCGGGGCGAAATCGTCGATGCGCATCCCTCTGGCCAGATAGGCCTCGACGTAGGTGAAGCCGTTGGCCAGGGTGAACGCGAGCTGACTGATGGGATTGGCGCCGGCCTCGGCGATGTGATAGCCGGAGATCGATACCGAGTAGAAGTTCCGGACCGCGTGTTCGATGAACCACTCCTGCACGTCCGCCATCGCCCGCAACGCGAACTCGGTGGAGAAGATGCAGGTGTTCTGCCCCTGGTCCTCCTTGAGGATGTCCGCCTGCACGGTGCCACGGACCGTGGCCAGCGTGCGGGCCCGGACCTCGGCGGCCTCGTCCGTGCTCGGCTCCCGGCCGTGCTCGGCGCGGAAAGCGTCCAAGCGCTGGTCGATCGCGGCGTTCAGGAACATCGCCAGGATCGCCGGCGCCGGGCCGTTGATGGTCATCGAGACGCTGGTCGACGGATCACACAGATCGAACCCGGCGAACAGGACCTTCATGTCGTCCAACGTCGCTATCGACACGCCCGACGTGCCGATCTTGCCATAGATGTCAGGCTGAGACGCGGGATCGCGGCCGTAGAGGGTCACCGAGTCGAAGGCGGTGGACAGCCGGGTCGCAGGCGAGCCGGCGGAGAGGAAGTGGAACCGGCGGTTGGTCCGGAAGGGGTCACCTTCACCGGCGAACATTCGCGCCGGGGCCTCCCCGGCGCGTTTGAACGGAAAGACGCCGGCGGTGAAGGGGAAGTACCCTGGCAGGTTCTCACGCCGCAGGAAGCGGATCAGGCGAGCGTCGTCGTCGATAGCGGGTACCGCCACCCGCCGGATCAGAGTCCCGCTGAGCGTGGTGCGCACCAGCGGGGTGTGGATCTCGGTTCCCCGGACGAGATAGGTCATCTTCTCGCCCTGACGTTCCTCGACGATCGCCGGCCATTGCGCCAGGAGCTCCCTCGTCCAGGGGGCCAGGGCGGCTTCGGCCTCGTCGCGCAGCACGGCGAGGGTGGTGGGCTCCGCCGGCGCCGCACCCGCGCTGGTGTTGGCGCCGGCCAGCGCCGCAAGGGCCGTCGTCAGATGCTCACGACGGCGAGCCAGCAGCGCCTGGCGCTCAGTCTCGGCGTGATAGCCCCGCACCGTCTCGGTGATCTCGGCCAGATAGCGTATCCGGGCGGACGGAATGACCGTGGTCAGGCCGGTAGAGGTCCGCCCACGCACCAGGTGCAACGAGCCGGACACGGTGTGCAGATCGTGTTTGCGTAGCAGCCCGACGAGGTGCTGATACAGGGCGGTCACCCCGTCGTCGTGGAACCGGGCGGCCGAGGTGCCGAAGACGGGCATATCCTCCCAGGACTGGTCGAACGCCTGCCGGTTGCGCACCAGTTGCCGGGCGACGTCACGCCGGGCATCCTCGGCGCCGCGCCGCTCGAACTTGTTCACCGCCACCACGTCGGCGAAGTCCAGCATGTCGATCTTCTCGAGCTGTGAGGCCGCACCGTACTCGGGCGTCATCACGTACAGCGAAACATCGCAGAACGGAACGATCGCCGCGTCACCCTGCCCGATGCCCGGCGTCTCGACGATCACCAGATCGAAACCGGCCACCTGACAGGCTTTGATCACATCCGCCAGGGGAGCCGGAACCTCACTGCCCCCCGTGCGCGTCGCCAGGGACCGGAAGAACACGTTCCCTGCCGTGCCATCACCCAGGGAGTTCATCCGGATGCGGTCACCGAGCAGTGCACCGCCGCCCCGCCGACGGCTGGGGTCGATGGCGAGCACCGCGATCCGCAGGCTGTCGCCCTGGTCGAGGCGGAAGCGCCGGATCAGCTCGTCGGTGAGCGAGGACTTTCCCGAACCACCCGTGCCGGTGATACCGAGGACCGGAACCCGCGGGCGGCGGGCGGCCTCGTCCTGCAGCGCCGCCGCGAGCCGCGGGTCCCGGCCCGCCTCGAGCACGGTGATCGCCCGGGCGAGCGCGCCGTGCTCACCAGCCGCCACCGCATCGAGCTTCGGCCCGTCCTCCGTCAGATCGACGTCACAGGCCTCGATGATCACATTGATCATCTTTGCGAGACCGAGCCGCTGCCCGTCCTGCGGGGAGAAGATGCGCGCGACCCCGCGCGCGTGCAGCAGGTCGATCTCCGCCGGCAGGATCACCCCGCCGCCGCCGCCGTAGACCCGGACGTTGCCGGCTCCGCGCGCACGGAGGCGCTCGATGAGGTAGCTGAAGTACTCGACATGCCCGCCCTGATAGGACGACAGGGCGATCCCTTGGGCGTCCTCCTGGATCGCAGCGGTGACGACCTCCTCGACGCTGCGGTCATGCCCGAGATGGATCACTTCGGCACCCTGCGCCTGCAACAGGCGACGCATGATGTTGATCGCCGCGTCATGCCCATCGAAGAGTGAGGCCGCCGTCACGATCCGGACCGGATGAACCGGTGTGTGCAGCGTGGCGGCCGGCTCGTGCCGGTTGTCGGAGGACATCGCGTCGGAGGACATCGAAGCGGCTCCCGGGGACGATGTGGCGGGCGGAGATGCCTAGAACACTTGGCTTCCCGATAGTAGGACATCCATGCAATAGATGCCACCACGGCCAAGGTGCTGAAGCGGGTGCTGCCAGCCAGTAGTCGGAAAATACGCGTATACGAG
>NZ_CDXDOS010000001.1:88930-99417 GCF_978021245.1 Frankia sp. CoBUL1 | reverse complement strand
GTGCGGTGGTCGTGGCTGTCGGGGCCCGTCGCGGCGACGCCCCGGGGCCTGCCGGATACCGGTTGTTGGTCCGCGCCGCCCGGCTCGCGGGGAAGCTGGGGATCGGTCTCGTGACCCTGGTCGACACGCCCGGCGCGGCGAACAACGCGGACGCCGAGGCCGCGGGCATCGCGGCGGCGATCGGGGATGCGATGGCCGCGGTATTGGCCTGCCCCTCGCCGACGCTGTCGATCGTGTTGGGTGAGGGCGGCTCTGGCGGGGCTCTCGCCGCGGCGGTCACCGACGTCGTCGCCATGACCCCGGACAGTTACTTCACCGCGCTCTCCCCGGAGGGCACCGCCGTCACGCTGCGGATACCGGTCGAGCGGGCCGCAAACGTCTGCGGGCTACGGCCGACCGACCTGAACGCGCTGGGATTCGCCGATCGGCTCCTGTCCGCCACCACCGCAGCCGAGACGGCGCGCGACGCCGCATCGCTGCTCGCATCCCTGAGCCGGGGGGACCAGGACGATCGGCTGCGCCGACGGCAGGCTCGATGGTCGACAGGGCTACCTAACAGTCTGTAGCATTTCTCTCCGGTCTTTACTTGGCCACCGGGATATCTGCCGACCTGGGGGCGAGCACCACGGCTGGCGGCACGGATGGTACGGCGAGGGAAGGCGAGCAGGCCATCGGCGAGTGGATACTGCCATCGTTGTCTGCGGCCACGGCCCGCCTGAGGCGGGCCGTGGCCGCAGACAACATCGCCGCTCCAGGGCGGTCGGTCCTCACCGGCCTGCGCACGACCCCGGTGAACGCCCGCGGGCTCGCTGTGGAAGCGGCCTGGATCGCCACCCACCTCGCCCTCTACCCGGCGAGTGCGCTGCGCCGGCAGTGCCCGCGCGAGCACGAGCCCTACTCGCTGAGCGCGCTCTCCCCGCTGCACCGCAGCCTGCTGGTCAACGCTCCCGACGCGGCAGGTACCCCGATCCTGCTGATCCACGGCCTGATCGACAACCGGTCCGTGTTCACCCGGTTGGGCCGGTCGCTACGCCGCCGCGGTTTCCGCCGGGTGCGCACGGTGGAGCTGCCGCTGCTCGTGCCGACGGTGCAGGAAGCGGCGCTCCGACTCGCCGCGTCCGTGCACACCGCGATGACGGACAGCGGCAGGCAGCGCGTGCACATCATCGCCCATTCACTCGGCGGGCTGGTGGCCCGCTACTACGTGCAGCAACTCGGGGGCGATCAGTGCGTGGACACGCTGATCACTCTCGCTACGCCTCATTCCGGCACCCGTCTCGCCAGACTCGTCCCCCGGTCGGTGCCGTACCGGCTCGTCACCCAGCTACGGCCGGGATCGGCGCTCCTACGCGAACTCGCCGCACCCGCCCCCGGCTGCCGGACCCGGTTCGTCGCGATCGGCGCCGGGCTGGACAGCGTGGTGCGGCCCGCCGAGGCGGCGCTCGACCATCCCGATCTCGACATCGAAAATTACACCGTGCCGGGCCTCGGGCATCATTCCCTGGCGTTCAGCGGCAAGGTCGCCCACCTGGTCGCGAGCTGCCTCGCCGGGGCGGCGGACCGGCCGGGACCCTCGGGACCCTCGGGACCCTCGGGACCGTCAGAGCTTCTCGACGGGGGCGTACCGCAGGAGCAGGCGCTTCGTGCCGGTGTTCTCGCCGAAATCGATGGTCGCCTCCGCGGAGTCACCGACCCCGCCGGTGGCGACGACAACTCCGAGACCGAAACTGTCATGCGTCACCCGGTCGCCCTGACGCAGCTCCAGGACGGCCCGAGCGGCCGGCCGCGCGCGACCCGAGAATGGCGAGTTCGGTAGCGGTTTACGCGCCGCCGGGGCACCGGCGGCGCCCCGGCCGGTCGCGCCCGACCCAAACCCGCCAGACGAGCCCCAGGACGTCCCCGCGGGCGCTGGCGGGGGATCGGCCAGCCGGCGCCAGTCAACCAGCGTGTCCGGCACCTCGCCGAGGAAACGCGACGGCGGGTTGTAGGCCGGTTGGCCCCAGGCGCTGCGCATCACCGCGCGGGTCAGGTAGAGCCGGATCCGGGCCCGGGTGACACCCACATAGGCGAGCCGGCGCTCCTCCTCGAGCTGGGTGGAATCTCCCAGGGTCCGCAGGTGCGGGAAGACGCCGTCCTCGAGACCGGTAAGGAAGACGACGGGGAACTCGAGGCCCTTGGCGCTGTGCAGCGTCATGAGAGTGACCACACCATCGGAACCGTCGTCGGTCGGAACCTGGTCCGCGTCGGCGACGAGCGAGACCTGCTCGAGGAACTCCGCGAGCGTGCCCTCGGGCAGCCGCCGGGCGAACTCCTGGACCACTCCGACCAGTTCCTGCAGGTTCTCCACCCGGGCCTGGGACTCGACGGTGCCCTCGGCGAGGAGTTCCGACAGGTAGCCGGTGCGTTCAAGCACCGCCTCGACCACGGCCACCGGGTTGTCGGCCGCTACGGCGCGTAGCTCGGCGAGCAGCGCGGTGAACTCGCGCACCGCCTTCGCCGAGCGCGCGGCGATCCCCGGCACCTCGTCGACACGCTCCAGCGCCTGCGCGAACCCGATCCGCTCGACATCGGCGAAGCCCGCCAGGGCCGCCTCGGCCCGCTCGCCGATCCCGCGCCGGGGCACGTTCAGGATGCGACGCAGGTTCACCGTGTCGCTAGGATTGGCGAGGACCCGCAGGTAGGCAAGGAGATCACGGATCTCCTTGCGCTCGTAGAACCGCACCCCGCCGACCACCCGGTAGGGCAGCCCGACCCGGACGAAGATCTCCTCGAACACCCGGCTCTGGGCGTTGGTCCGGTAGAACACCGCGACGTCGGCGGGCCGCGCGAGCTTCGCGTCCGAGAGCCGGTCGACCTCCTCGGCGACAAAGGCCGCCTCGTCGTGCTCGTTGTCGGCGGCGAATCCGACGATCTTCTCACCGTCACCGGCGTCCGACCACAGCCGCTTGGCCTTGCGCTGGTTGTTACGCGCGATCATCGCGTTCGCGGCGGAGAGGATGGTCTGGGTGGAGCGGTAGTTCTGTTCCAGCAGGATCACCGCGGCGTTCGGGAAATCCTCCTCGAACTCCACGATGTTGCGGATGTTCGCCCCACGGAAGGCGTAGATCGACTGGTCCGCGTCGCCAACCACGCACAGCTCCGCCGGTGGGACGGCGCCCGAGGCCCAGGTAGCCGGCTCGGCCGGCTCCACCGGCGCGGACCCGCCACCGAAGTACGCCGGTTGGCCGACGAGTTCACGCACCAGGGCGTACTGCGCGTGGTTGGTGTCCTGGTACTCGTCCACGAGCACATGTCGGAATCGGCGCCGGTAGTGCTCGGCGACGTCGGGGAACGCCTGGAGGAGGTTCACCGTCATCATGATCAGATCGTCGAAGTCGAGGGCATTGGCCTGAGCCAGCCGCTGCTGATAAGCGGCGTAGACCTCGGCGACGGTCCGCTCGAGGTGGTTCGTGGCCCGGTCCCGTGCGGCCTCCCAGTCGATCAGTTCGTTCTTCAGGTTGCTGATCTGCGCCGCCAGACCTCGGGCGGGATGCCGCTTGGGATCAAGATCAAGGTCACGGGTGACCAGAGTGATCAAACGCTGCGCGTCGGCGGCGTCGTAGATGGAGAAGGCCGAGCCAAACCCGAGACGCTTCGCCTCGGACCTCAGGATGCGCACGCAGGCCGAGTGGAAGGTGCTCACCCACATCGCCCGCGCCCGGGGACCGACCAGCGCCGAGACCCGTTCGCGCATCTCGTTGGCAGCCTTGTTAGTGAACGTGATCGCCAGCATCTCCCCCGGCCGGACCCCCCGGGCCGCCAGCAGGTACGCGATACGGTGGGTCAGCACCCGCGTCTTGCCGGACCCCGCGCCCGCGACGACGAGCAGGGGTGCCCCGATGTGCACCACCGCCGCCCGCTGCTGCAGGTTGAGCCCGTCGAGCAGGCCCTCGGCATCCAGGCGTGGCGAGGAGAAGCCACCGGGCTCGTCCCCGCCCACCGGCGGCGCCAGCACCGCCGGGCCGAACAGGTCGTAGGGCACGTGCGCACCGCCGTGGACATCCGTCCCGACCGACCCGGCGATGCCGGATCCGCCGCCGTGGGAATCGCCGAAAAAGCCGCTCATGGGACTCCGATCGTACGTTCGACGTCGGGCAGGTCGGACCGCGGCATGCCCGGATCGCACCCAACGGCCCGGTCCGCGGTGTGGTCCGCGAGATGCACCGACGGCCCCACCCGGCCGCGGTCCTCGCGCGTCCATGCCACCGCATGACCATCACACGTCCACGCCCAGTGGTCGTCGACCCGCGTGCTGACCAGCCTGTTGTCCGTCGTTCCCGCCCCGCCCCGCGCGCGAGGGCGGGCCGTCGATGGCCGTGGTCCGCGTCAACGCCCGGCCCACCGGCGGTCAGGCGGCCACGCCACGTGGCCGCGCGGTCACGTAGTCACGTAGTCACGTAGTCACGCGCTACTCGACGCGCTCGGCGGGATGGCCGCGAGCGCCTTCACCCTGCTGGCCACCCCCGGGTCGATGTTGCCACCCGACAGGATTGCCACCGTCGGGCCCTGCGCGAGATCACCTCGACGCAACAAGGCCGCGACCCCCGCGGCGCCGGCCGGTTCCACCTGGTGGCCGGCCCGGTGCAGCAACACCATCGCCTCCCAGAACGCCGCCTCATCGACCGTGACGATCTCGTCCACCAGGCGTGCGGCAAGGGCGAAGGTCAGGACCCCCGGAGCGCTCACCGCCATACCGTCGGCGATCGTGGTCGACGCCGGGACCACCCGTGACGAACGTGGCGCCGTCGGCTGTTCGGACGTCCGGCTGCCCGGAATCGTCCCGACTCCCCGCAGTGTTCCGGCACCGGGCGTCGTTCCGGCACCGGGCGTCGCAGCCCCACCGGGGGGCACCGTGAGCCGCCGGCCAGCCCGCAGCGACGCGGCGAACGCCGACGACAGCACGGACTGCACTCCGACCACTCGCACATCGGGGCGCCGGGACCGCACCGCCGCGGCCAGCCCGCCGATCAGCCCTCCGCCGCCCACCCCGACCAGAACGGTGTCGAGATCGGGCACCTGATCGAGCAACTCCAAGCCGATCGTGCCCTGCCCGGCCACTACCGTCGGGTCATCGAACGGGTGGACCAGCAGCCGGTCTCCCCGGGCGGCGAAGGTGGCAGCCGCAGCGAGCGCCGCTTCCACCCCCCCGGGTATCTTCTCGACCCGGGCGCCCCACCGGCGCGTCCGCGCCACTTTGACCGGATTGGCCCCTACCGGCACGAAGATGGTCGCCTCGACGCCGAAGGCCGCGGCCGCGAAGGCCACTCCCTGGGCGTGGTTACCGGCACTGGCCGCCACCACCCCCCGGGCCCGCGTCGCCGGATCCGCGGTGGCCACCCGGTGGTAGGCGCCCCGAAGCTTGAACGAACCGGTGTGCTGCTCGTGCTCACACTTGAGCCAGACGGGCGCACCGACCGCCGCCGACAGGCCGAGATCCCGCACGACCCTGGTCCGTCGTGCCACCCCGGCAAGGACGCGGGCCGCGGCGCGGATGTCCGGCGCCCAGAGTTCGGCGTCCGGGGCTACCGATCGGTCGTCTGCGGCTGCTGCGGTCATGGAGCATCTCCCGGCGGCTGAGCGGCCACCTCACCATGACCGCGGCAATAAAAAAGCCCCCCGCCAGGACAAGGCGGAAGGGCGAGGCGCGGACCCGATGATCGGTCGCGCGCCTAGGTAATGGCCATCTCGTGCGGGGTCACATCATCCAGGGTGCTCCGGTCCCGCCCAGACGTCAAACGTGCCCGTCGGCGGGGGTCGTCCGACGGGCACGCGCTCCGATCCGGGATCGTCACTCCCACTCGATCGTGCCGGGAGGCTTGGAGGTGATGTCATACACCACCCGGTTAACCTGCGGCACCTCGTTGACCACCCGGTTCGAGATGCGTTCCAGCAGGCCGTAGGGCAGCCGGGCCCAGTCGGCGGTCATCGCGTCCTCGCTGGTGACCGCGCGCAGGACGATCGGGAAGCCGTACGTACGCTCGTCACCCTGGACGCCCACCGATCGCACGTCGGCGAGCAGCACCGCGAAGACCTGCCAGATCTCGCGGTCCAGGCCGGCCTTGCGAATCTCCTCCCGGATCACCGCGTCGGCCGCCCGCACCACGTCGAGCCGCTCGGGCGTGACCTCGCCGATGATGCGGACGGCGAGGCCCGGGCCCGGGAACGGCTGACGCCAGACGATCTCCTCGGGCAGCCCCAGCTCCTCGCCGAGCCGACGGACCTCGTCCTTGAACAAGGTCCGAAGCGGCTCGACCAGATCGAACCGCAGGTCCTCGGGCAGTCCACCGACGTTGTGATGCGACTTGATCTTCGCGGCCGTCGGCGAACCGGATTCGATCACGTCGGGATACAATGTCCCCTGCACGAGAAAGTCGATCGTCGCGCCCTCCGCCTCCGCCCGGACCTCCAGTTCGCGGGCGGACTCCTCGAAAACCCGGATGAACTCACGACCGATGATCTTCCTCTTCCGCTCCGGGTCGGTCACTCCGGACAGCGCGGCGGAGAACCGGTCGGCCGCCTTGACATGGACCAGATCCACGCCGGTAATCGCGACGAAATCGCGTTCGACCTGTTCCGCCTCGCCGGCCCGCAGCAAACCATGATCGACGAAGACGCAGGTGAGCGCGTCTCCCACCGCCCGGTGCACGAGCGCGGCAGCGACCGCGGAGTCCACCCCGCCGGACAGGCCGCAGATCAACCGTCCGGTCCCGACCTGGGCCCGGACGGCCGCGACAGCCTCGTCGACAATGTTGATCATTGTCCAGGTGGGCCGGCAGCCCGCACCCACGAGCAGGAAGTGCCGCAGCACGTCCATGCCTCGCTCGCTGTGGACCACCTCCGGGTGGAACTGCACGCCATAGAGACGACGCGCGGGGTCCTCGAAGGCGGCGACCGGGGCCGACGGCGTGAAAGCCGTTACCCGGAAGCCGGACGGCGCGGCGGTCACCGAGTCGCCGTGCGACATCCAGACCTGCTGGACAACGGGCAGACCGTCGAAGAGAACCCCGGGATCCGACACCGACAGACGAGTTGCTCCGTACTCGGCGGTTCCCGTGCGCGCGACGGCGCCGTCAAGCGCCTGAGCCATGACCTGATGGCCATAGCAGATACCGAGAATAGGCACTCCGGTAGCGAACAACGCAGGATCCACCCGGGGCGCGCCAGGCGAGTAGACGGACTTCGGGCCGCCAGAAAGGATCAGTGCGGACGGACGCCGGGCGAGGATCTCGTCCACCGACATATCCCACGGGACGATCTCCGAATACACATGACATTCGCGTATGCGCCGGGCGATCAGTTGGGCATACTGAGCACCGAAATCGATCACCAGCACGGTGTCGTAGCCCGCAGGCCCCACCGCGGACGGGCCGCTGGGGCCGTCCGCCGGGGACCGCGGAACATCCCGAACCGCGCCGGTATCCGTCGGCTCCGCACCGCGGCCAGCACTGCTACGCTGCAACTCGCTCACCCCGCAAGCCTACGGACACGGCGACCCCACCGGTCCGTCCAGGCGCCCAACCATCTCCCACGGCCTTCACCGGAACAGACGAAGCGCACCGGACGCCGCCGCGAAGGCGGTAAGGGCTCATGTAGGAGATGTCTAGGATGCCGAGTTTGCGCCTTCAGCCCGGTTCACTCACCCCGACAAGCGCTTCGATCATCAGTGACGCCCGATGTCGGGCTTCCCCGGCGGTTACGGTAGTGGTGACTCCGCGCGCAGTAGCGACAACTGACGTGCGGCCACCAAGGCGCTTACGGTAGGCGCCTTTCGGATGCCGACTTCGTACCGCTATGGTGCCTGACAAGGGACATCCGGGCCCGATACCGAGCCATCCTGGTACGACCTGTTCCGGGAGGCTGGCGGAGAGGTTGCGAAGGTACGTGCGCAGACAACCGATGGCCAGCAGCACGGGCATCGCCGCAGACTCGGAGCCGACAGTGGCGCCGGGTTCGCCCGTGGACGCCGAAGACGGCGGGCAGCGCGATGGTCGATCCGCCGCGCCACCGAACCCAGCCGGGTCGGGACTGGCGCGCCTTCGTCGCGCCGCCGCCAACCCCACCAACTGGCGGGTACGCACCAAGCTGATCGCGATTCTGGCCGTGCCTGTCATCGCGATCCTCGCCTACTCGTCCATCGAGGCGGGTACGGTGCTGACGAGCACGCGGGACGTCAACCGGGTGTCCGATCTGACCGAGCTCAGCCGCTCCGCGGCCGGGCTGGTCCACGCCCTGCAGGCCGAGCGCACCTACAGCACCGGATTCGTCGCCAGCGGTCCCGTCGGCGCCCGGGACGGGAGCACGATTCCAACCCGCCGGGCGGCGGTCGATGAAGCCTACAGGGCGTACAAGTCAGCTACGAACGAGCGGCGAGGCTCCTTCGGCAGTGAGGTACGCCGCGCTCTCGACGACGTCAGCAGCCGGATGGACACGCTGCCCGCCAAGCGGCAGACGATCGAAAGGCTGATCGACAGGAAGGCGGTCGAGACCGCCTTTCAGCCGATCATTGACTCACTGGTCAACCTGATCCGGCTGATCCCACAGGGAAATGACGACCAGGAGCTCAACGCCGGGGTCAACACGGCCTACTTCCTGATGTCCGGGACGGAACTTCTCGCCGAGGAGCAGGCACTCATCCATGGCCTGTTTACCCGCAACGGGAACCAGGTCTTCACGGCAGACGACTATCGCGAGTTCCTGTCGGCCGAGACCCAGCGGGGCCGCCAGCGCAACGATCTCGAGAACGCCGCTCTACCGAACCAGCTCGCGGTCTACGAACCGACGATCGACACCGAGACCAACGGGGACATCCGCAACACCCAGAATTACGTCGAAGAAATTCTGAATGCGCCCATCGGTCAGCCGCTGACCGCGCTGGAAGCCGAGAAATGGGACCAAGCGACCCAGCGGACCATCGACACCGGCACGGAAGCCGTTGACAAGCTCCTGGGTCTCGTCGACGCCCGCGCGGGCACCCTGCGGGGCAACATCCAGCGCCACGCGCTGCTGTCCGGTCTGCTGATTGTGCTCATCCTGGCCCTCGCCCTGCTCGCCGCACTGATCGTCGCGCGATCGCTGGTCCGCCCCCTGCTGGCGCTGCGGACTGCCGCGCTGGACGTCGCCGACCATCGGCTTCCCGAGGCCGTCCGTCGGTTGCGCGATTCCACCGAGCTGGACATCGACGACTCGATCGAACCGATCGGTATCGACACCGACGAGGAGGTCGGTGAAGTCGCGCGGGCTTTCGACGAGGTTCACCGGGAGGCGATCCGGCTGGCCTCCGAACAGGCGTCGCTGCGGAACAACGTCAACGCGATGTTCGTGAACCTCTCTCGGCGCAGTCAGGGACTGGTCGAACGGCAGCTGCGTCTCATCGACGAGCTGGAGAACCGCGAGCAGGATCCGGACCAGTTGTCCAACCTGTTCAAGCTGGATCACCTCGCCACTCGTATGCGGCGGAACAACGAAAGCCTGCTCGTCCTCGCCGGCACGGACACCGCTCGGCGCTGGACACACCCCGTCCCACTGAACGAGGTCGTACTGGCGGCCATCTCCGAGGTGGAGCAGTACACCCGGGTCAAGCAGACCTCGGCCGCCGCGGTGTCCATCGCCGGCAACGGTGTCAGCGACGTCGTCCATCTGGTCGCCGAGCTCCTCGAGAACGCCACCTCGTACTCGCCGCCGGCCACCAGCGTCCTCGTCACCAGCCGCTCGCTCGGTCCGGGGGCCGGGGCGATGATCGAGATCGAGGACCAGGGCATCGGCATGCCGGCCAAGGAACTCGAACGGGTCAACGACCGACTGGCGAACCCGCCGGTGGTCGACGTGTCGGTGTCACGGACCATGGGCCTGTTCGCGGTCGGTCGGCTGGCCAGCCGCCACGGCATTCACGTCCAGCTGCGTGAGTCCGCCTCCGGAGGTATCACCGCTGTCGTCCGGCTGCCCGCCAAGCTGGTGACCGGAGACGGCGGGGCCGGCACGGGACCGGCCCGGCCCGCCGCGCCGGCGTTGGGAACCCGCGTCGGCGACTCGCCGGCCGTCCCCGGTTCCCCGACCGGACCGCATGCACCGCAGCGGCCGGAACGCACCGGCTCGGGAACTCCCGAACCGGTGGACGGCAGGGTCGCGTCAACGAACGGCACCGGGGCCAACGGGCACCGGACCGCGAGTGAATCCGACGGACCAGAAAGCCTCTTCGACGACTCCAGTGGGCCCCGGCGGTTCCCCAGCACCGGGCCGTTCCCTCTCACCGGGCCGCTGGCCGCCGCCCAGCTCGGATCCGACCGGACGGGTTCGCCGCCCACCACGGATGATCGCGACTTCGGGCCGGACGACTTCGCTCCCGGCCTCGACGGCGACACCGAGCGCGGCAGCGAGACGGATGGCATCAGCGCCGCTCCGCCGACCCTGCCGCACGATCTACTCGGGCGGGGAGGAAACGACGAGGACCA
>NZ_CDXDOS010000001.1:80324-88293 GCF_978021245.1 Frankia sp. CoBUL1 | reverse complement strand
CCGCTCCCGGTGGCCGGCTCGAACCGCCCCCCGACGTCGTACCGGACACCCAGACCATCGACCGGCGCGGATTCGGACGACGGGACGATCCGGTCACGGACGAGACGAGACCGGTGTCGTTCGGGGACAACCGCTGGGGGACCAAACCACGTCCCGGCGGCGCCACCGGGCCCGCTCGGACCGGGCAGCCCGACACCGCCCCGACACCGCCTGCCCCGACACCGCCCGGCCAGACCCGGCCCGATGCCGGTGAGCGGCCCCGGTCGGCCGAGGAGCCGCCCCCCGGGGCCGGCAGCGTGTTCGCCCGCTCCGAGAACCGGCCCGTTCCGCAGGAACGATCGGAGTCCACGGCGTCCACCGGTCCCCGCGACCGGCCGGCGTCGGCGCTCGCGTCCCGGCAGTTGCGCGACACCGGGACGACAGAGGCGGTCTCCGGCGAGGACACCGGCGAACAGACCACGGCAGACCGGGACACCGACGGCATCGAGACGTCGCCGATCTTCGACTCCGTGTCGGCGTGGTTCCAGCGACGTTCGCCGTCCGATCGGACGCCCGCCCAGCATTCGACGGCGGCCGCGGCGGCCCGCCCCACCGGGCCGGGTGCCGGTGGGGCGGCGCCACCGCCCCGTTCCCCGGTCCGTCCGGGGCTCGGTGGGGCCTTCGGGCAACGCGGCCCCGCCCGCTCCGGAGTCGATCCGCTCACGGCTACCCGGACACCGGCACGGGAGGAGCCCGCGACGGACGCGCCGTCAGCGGCTCCGCCCGTCCCGCCCGTCCCGGCCTTCGCGGCCCAGCATCAGCCAGCCCCGCACCATCAACCAGCAGGGCAATACCAGCCAGCACAGCACCAGGCAACGCCCCAGCAGCCCCCGTCCCAGGAGAACTGGACATCTCCCGGGGACGCCGGCTGGCAGGCGGCCGAGTTGTTGCGTCAGCCGAGCACAGGCGGCGTGACGCGGTCGGGCCTACCGGTGCGAGTTCCCATGACCCATCTCGTGCCCGGCAGCGCCGAACCCGCGCCCCGCCGGCGTCCCACCGACACCTCGGCCAGATCTCCTGAGGCTGTAGGAGGCCGGCTTGCCAGCTTCTACCAGGGCGTACGGCAGGGACGTGATGTCGGAGTCGACACCGCGAGGAATCCTCGACGTGACGCGCAGGAGGAACGGTGACACCCGTGAGTTCTGAAGCCCAGAACCTCAATTGGTTGATCAACAATTTTGTCGATCGCGTCCCGGGTGTCGCCCACACCGTTGTGGTGTCCGCAGACGGCCTGCTACTCGCCGTCTCCGACGGTTTCCCCCGGGATCGCGCCGACCAGCTCGCCGCGGTGGCCTCGGGACTGGTGAGCCTGACCCAGGGCGCCGCCCGCGTCTTCGAGGCGGGTGGCGTCACCCAGACGGTCGTGGAGATGGAGCACGGCTTTCTCTTCATCATGGCAATCAGTGACGGCGCGAGCATGGCAGTGCTCGCGGCACCGTCCTGCGACATCGGTCTGGTCGGCTATGAGATGGCACTGCTGGTCAGCCGGGCGAAGGACGTCCTGACCCCGGCGTTGCGCGCCGAACTGCAGGGAACCCTTCCGCGGTGACCGGACGGCAACACAGGGAGTCAGGGTGAGTATCGATCCCGAGGGCACGCCCGGGCCGGTCGTCCGTCCGTATGCGATGACCGGCGGGCGCACTCGGTCGCGCTATGAACTCGCCATCGAGGCACTCGTCTTCACGACGCCTCTCGGCGAGGAACGAGCGATCGGCCTCAACCTGGAGCAACAGACCATCGCCGCCATGTGCCGGCAGGTGCGATCCATCGCGGAGATCGCCGCCGGCCTCCGGGTGCCCCTCGGGGTAGCCCGCGTGCTGGTAGGCGATATGGCGGACGAAGGCTTCGTCCGCGTCCACCAGCAGCCTGACCGCGACGAGGCACCGGATCTCGCGTTGCTCGAAAGGGTTCTCAGTGGCCTTCGAAAGCTCTGACAACAGGCGGGTCAACTCCGCCGTCGCCACGACCTCGGTGAAGATCGTGGTAGCGGGCGGATTCGGCGCCGGGAAAACCACATTCGTGGGTTCGGTGTCCGAGATCGTCCCGCTGCGCACCGAGGCCGTCATGACCGAGGCGGGAGCCCACATCGACGACCTCACCCACCTGATGGACAAGACCACCACCACGGTCGCCATGGACTTCGGCCGAGTCTCGCTGGACGAAGATCTGATCCTGTATCTGTTCGGCACCCCCGGGCAGTACCGCTTCTGGTTCATGTGGGACGACATCGTGCGGGGAGCCATCGGTGCGATCGTGCTCGCCGACACCCGCCGACTGGCCGATTGCTTCGCCGCGGTCGACTACTTCGAGCAGCGGCAGTTGCCCTTCGTGATTGGCGTCAACTGCTTCGACGGGATCCTGCGGCACTCGATCGAGGACGTCCGGGAAGCACTGCAGGTCAGCCCGGCCGTTCCCGTCATCACCTGCGACGCCCGCAACCGCGACTCCACCAAGAGTGCGCTGATCGCGGTGGTCGAGCACACGATGTCGCGGGCGACCGCAGGGACCTGAGGTGATCCGCCCCGGGGCGGCCGGTGCCAGTCGCCCCGGACAAGCGAGCCGACCCGAGCTCAGACGGGCGGGGGAAGCTTGCGGAGTTCGGCATCCAGCGGGACCTTGGTGTTACCCGCATTGTTGACAATCTTGAGGTCGAAATCGTTCGCCTGCTGGTTCTGGTTCCACTGACCACCGACGAGGGCGATGCGAGCCACGTTCTTCGGGACGTTGGGCTGAGCTCCGAACGCCACAGGTCCGACGATGGTCTGGGCGTCGACGTCGCGGATGGCCGTGGCGACGGCTTCCCGGTTGTCGAGGGAGTCGACGTTGCTCAGCGCCTTGACGGCGACCTCGAACAGGGCGTACGAGAATCCAAGGATCTGGGTCCACCCTTGGCCGCGGGCGCTGGTGAAGTCGTTGGCCAGCTCCAGGGACGTCTTGTTCGTCAGCGAGCTGCGGAAGGGATGCGCCGGTGACCACGCCACCTCGGTGGTAAGACCGTCACCACCGGTACCGAGGCCACGCACATCCTCCTGGAAGTAGATCGCCTTGGAGATCGCCAGGGCGTTCGGCGAGTAACCGAAGGTCCTGGTCTCCTTCCGGAAGGTGGCGAAGTCCGCGGCCCGGGACACGCCGACGACGGCCTGCACCCCGTTCTTCTCGAATTCATCGATATAGGTCTTGAATGAGGGCGCCCCGCTTGCGTAGCCGGCTGACATCGGCGACGTCAGCCGGAGATTGTTGTAATTGCGGATGGTGGGAATTCCGAAGTCCGGGTTGGCGAACGCGCGGCCGTCATCGTCGTCCGGATACATGAGCCCCACCTTGGTGATCCCCAGCTGGCTCCACATCGCGACGTAGGTCGCCACCAGGTCCTCCATGCCCCAGAAAAAGTGGTAGGTCCAGCGGAAGGGCATGTCGACGTTGCCGCCCCGGCCATTCCACCAGGCCTGCCACGGGGCGATCGTGGAGATACAGGGAACCTGGTTGATCTCGCACTGGTCCGCGACGGGAACGGCGGTGTCGGAGGTGCCACCGACCAGCACGACGTCGACCTTGTCCTTGAAGATCAGGTCGGTTGTCGCGATCCCGGCGCCATGGCGGTCCGACTCGGAGTCCCGGACGAAGATCTCGACGGGATAGGTGCGGTTCCCCACCTTCACGCCATCGGCCAACATCGTGCGCATCGTCTGCACCACATACGAGTCGACCACGCTGTGGCTGCGGAACGCCCCCGTCCGGGACGTCACATAGCCGAGACGTACCTTGCGCGCCGCGCTGGCCGAGGAGGATGAGCCCCCACACGCGGCCAACAGCCCGGCGGCCGGTGCCGCGACCGCCGCGGTCCCGGCCCAGCGAAGCAGACCACGCCGGTTAACGGTCCGTCGGCCGCTCTCCCGGGGAGCGGGGACGCCCCCGTCCGCACCGCCAGCCACATCCGTCCTGCCAGCGGCGGCACACCGTCCGCCACCCTCACCACGGTCAGACCTGAGCATGGCACCTGATCCTGCCCCATGCCATCCTGAATCCGACAACGGGGGTCGGAACTCGGCAGATCCCGGGCTACCAGAGGCGCCTTAGATCCGACATATCGGTGTTTCACTTACCGTCAGCGTGGGGATGGATCTCCTCAGTTCACCCCGCAGTATCGGTGCGGTGCACTGCCACTCGCGGTGAGTTCCAGCGTGCCCTGCGCCTTGTCGCGGATTCCGGCCCCGGGCTTGGCGATGTGCACCCCCGAAAGATCCTTCAGTGGCCCGCTGGTGAACTTCACGTTGCCGATCACATTCCCGCCGTCGTTACCGGCCACCGGCGTGATCGTGTACTGACCGGCGGTGCCGTCCCAGCTGTAGGCACCGGCGGTCCGTTCGACCACGAGCACACCGACGACATTGTCGGACAGCTTCAGGGGATTCGTCCCGGTAACCAGCCGGCATTCCCAACTGCCATCAATCATAGCCTTGCCATTGATCGCGTCCGGGCTGGTCGTGGTGGGCGTCGGCGAGCCACTGGGGGGAGCCGGCGAAACCGACGGCGCGCTCTTGCCGCCGCCATCGCCGCGCAGGAGCGCATAGCCGCCGACCGCGAGCAACGCGAGGACCAACGCAACGGCCAAAGGACCGATCCAATCCTGACGAAGCCAGGCGAGGCGATCCTCGCCGGAGAAGTCCTCGCCCTCCGGCTCATCCCGGGCATCCCCCTGTTCCCGCGGCCCCACCGCGCGGGCATCACGTCCGTAGGCCCGCCGCCCGGGCCTGGAATGGCCGCCGACCCCGGCGCCCTCCTCATGCCGGCCAGCATGTCCACGGCTCCTGGCGCCGGTTCCGCCCGCGCGACCGGCCCGGTCCGCGGTGCCACGCCGGCGCTCGCCGGCGCTCGCCGCACTCCGCTCACCCGATCGCGTCGATCCGGATGACCGGATGGGCTGGGGAGCCGAGACCGGTTGGAGACTGTTGGTGTCGGTCACCGGATTCGGGGTGCGGCGGCGGTCGGCAGGCACACTGCGACCACTCGGTTTGCGCACCGACCGGGAGGGCTGCCAGCCGCTGTCGTCACCCGGCGCGGCGCCGGCACCTCTGGCCTTTCCCGATCCCCGCCGGGGCACCAGGGACGTCCTCTCCGAGGGAGACTCGGGTCGGCGCCCCACCGGCGACAACGGAGTTCCGACCAGGCCACGCGCACCGGTCCCGGCCGGCGACGCGGAGGCGTCTGGCCGGTACAGCGGACGAGCGGTCGTCATCGTCTCCTCGACCCGAGGTACAGCCAGGTCGCCGGGCCGGCCGCTGGCCCGCGACGCATCGGCGTCGACCTCGGCAGCCGCCCGCCGCTCCGGGGCCGCGAGCGCCCGGCCGCGGGCCGGAGCGGACGGCCCGTTCTGGCCGGACAGCCGGTCGGTCGGACCGGCCAACGAGTCCCTTGGTCCAGACACCCGATTCGCCGGCACCCGCCAGTCGCTCCCCGTCGCGGCCTCCACCGGCGATCGTCGCCGGGCCACCGGGAGCGGTCCGGAGAGCGGGTCCTGGCGGCCGGGGACCAGTCCGGCGATCCCGTTGGGCCCGTTGGGCGGGAGAGAACGGACGGCATCTCCGGTGCCGGGCAGGGGAGTCCGCCAGCCTGCAAGATCCGCTCCGCCGTCGCGGGGGTCCCGCGGACGATCCTGGCGGGAGCGCAGACGGTCCTGGCGGAAGTGTGGGGGCAGGCCCCCGGTGGCCGGACCCTGCCGGCCGACGATGAGGTCGGCGGATGCGAGGAACGCGCCGTTCCCGCCGGCGGCCTTACCCACGGAACCGCCGTTAACCCCGGAACCGCCGTTAACCCCGGAACCGCCGTTGACCCCGGAACCGCCGTTCGGGCCCCTTCTTCCCGGACCTGGGTCCCTGCCGGGACGACTCGACGCCGATCCCGGCAGATAGGCTTCCGCGCCCCCGAATCCGCGGGGCAGAGTTGATGAGGTCGCGCCCGGACCAGCGGATCCGCCGCTACCGGGACGGACCTCGCCGGCCTCCCGGTTCGGGGCGCCCGGGCCCGCTGCGGGCGTGCCCACACCGGGCAGTTGAACACGGGGCGAGCTGTGCCCGTTCCAGGGATCCGTCGAGGAGTATGCGGTTTGGGGCCCGGCATCGGACGGCGGCGCGGCGGCGGTCACGCCAAAGCTCCCGGGCACCACCGGGAAGGCCGGGCCGGTGACCCGGCTCGGGGTGCCCGGCTGGCCCGGAACTCCCCTGAGGTCCGCCGGCGGCGTCGGAACGGCCCGGGACGGCAGCGCAGGAACCGGTCGGGCGGAGATCGGAAACCCACCGGTGAACGGGTCCGCGGAAGCCCCACCCCCCGGTCTCGTCCCGGAGGTGGTTCCCGCCGCCTCGCCGGCCCGTGGGGAACGGCCCATGTGCACCAGTCCCGACGGCGGACCGGTCGGGACCGGGTAGGCCTCCTGACCGGGTCCGCCCACCTGCAGGTCGGACGGCGTCGTAGCCGTCCTGGACACCGCGGACGGTGGCGGGAAGGCCGAGGGGAGGTAGGACGTCGGCCGGGACGCAGCCGGCGGCGGACCGGCGGAAACCCAAGGACCCCTGGGAACAGGAGGAGCAGGAGAAGCCACCGGAGCGGCGGATGACCCCGCCGGGGTGGACGGGCCCGCGGGAGCGGGGGGGGTCACCGAGATGCCCGGCGGGCGTCCACCGGCGGGTCCCGGCGCCGGACCGTCCCAGGTGGTGGTCACGTCGAAGGGATCGGCGGGACGCGCACCGCCGCCTGCCGGCGGCATGGCTGGTCGCGGTCCCGGCGCAGGCTCACGCCGGGACCAGGGGTTTGGATCCCAGGATGTGGGCGCGGGCTCACGGGAGACAGGACGGGCTGCCTGCTCGCCCACCCGCTCCACCGCGAAGAAATCGTCGTCACGACGGGAAGCAGCCGGGCGCCCCGTGGCACCGTTGCGGTCGGTGTCATAGTTCGTCACAGAACTATCACCCGCCTCCGGGTGCGGGCGCCGGGCGTCGGCGACGTTATCCCAGCTTCAGGCATCATGGCCGCTGAACCGCTGTATTTGATCATAGGGCGGCATCTCCTGCCCCCCTGGTCAGCACGATGCGGGCAGTCATCGTGTGGACGTGCGTCGGGTAAATGTGTGATCTGGTCACGCCGCCGGGTCCCCCGCCCAGCCGGACGAATGCACGTGGAGCAGCCTCGCTCCGGGAGGGGCGGTCTCGGGATGTGTCCCAGAGAATCGCACCGCCATGACCGCCCACCGATGCGCGAAGGACGTCCTATCACATCACCGACGAAAAAGCAATAGCACTCTCGTCCGTCGTCCCGTAGCTCATCCAGGCATCTGACAATAGTTCTATCAGTCCACTGTACACTGGTATTCGTCATCGCTTGTCACGGCAGGCGGCATAGATCTCCCGCACGATGCGCTGCGACGACTCGGACTGGACGTTGTCACTGAACCGCTGGTACTCCTCCTGGGTGTAGCCGGCTTCCAACTTCTCCAGCGTGCAGGTGCAATAGCCTTCGTTACCGTTGCTGACGTCAAGGCACGAGCTGAGATATGCCTGACGGACCTCCGGGGAGTAACGGCCCTTCTCCGCCGCGGCCGGGCCGGTCGCGGTCCCGGAGTCCGATCCACCGCCGCCGAGGGCGAGGAATCCGATGACGCCGAGCCCGAGGCAGACGAGAACGACGGCGGCGCCGATCAGCAACGGCGGACGGTCGCGCACGCGCTGGACGAACGCGGTGACCCGTGCCGGCAGCCCGCCGGCCTCGTCGCGCCGAGCCGTCGCCCCGCGCCGAGCCGTCGATTCACGCCGAGCCGTCGCCCCGCGCCGGGAGATGGGCCCGGACGGTGCCCATCCACTGTCGTGCTCGTCGAACGACCCGGCGTACGGCCCCGGCTCGTCGTCCGGATCGTCGTCCCACCGCGATGTGCCGTCCGCCG
>NZ_CDXDOS010000001.1:55062-80202 GCF_978021245.1 Frankia sp. CoBUL1 | reverse complement strand
CACCGCCGGCGGACGGGGCGTACGTCGCCGCCAGGCCCCCGACACGCCGGATCTCGCCGGTCGAGTCGCCGTCGCCCCAGGTCGTCTGCGCCGCGGCCGGCCCGGCGGAGGCAGCCACCGGATCGGCGGGATCCGCCGCACCCGCGCGGCGGGCCGGACCGGTCAGATCGCCCCACTCCGACGGCCCGTGCGGTGCAATGACGTCCGCAGCCGGTTCCCCCCACTGGCCGCGCTGGCCGGCGGGGCCGTAGGGTGCCAGCCCCCGCGCGTCCGGCTCTGACGGCGTGGCCACCACCCCGCCCATGGTGCGGGGTGGATCGGTGAGCGCCCCGCCCCAACTCGGCGGTGCCGGAGCCGCTTCCACGGCACCGGGTCCGGCACCGGGCCCGGCACCGGGCGACGAGCCGGCAGCACCGGGCGGCCCACCAAACGAACCGCCCTGCGTTCCTACCTCGGACCCGGCCCGACCGGACCCGGGCTTCCCGGCCGGACCGGCACCGAAGGCGGGCCCACCGGGATGGTTGCCGAAGCGCGCCGAGGCCGACGAACCAGCCGGCGGCGCTGCCGATGACGGCTGCCAGGTCTGGGCAGCCTCGTCCCAGACGTAGGCACCGTCGTCGCTGACCCAACGGCCGTGCTCGTCGAGGCGCATCTGTCGTCCTTCATGCCGGAGACGGACCGCTTCCAGGGTGCCATGTCGGGTAAGAGGCCGGATCGACCGGGTACCGCCGGTGGTGACACACCATGGGCACATCCGTCGAGCTCGCGCATCAGCGAGCGACACCTCACGCGACGGCTACCGCCTCGCGGGACGCCCGACGACCACGCATGACGTGCATCGTCGGTCACGGACCGGCGGTCACCATGATCTCCGCCTTCTGGAACTCCTTCAAAGTTGCGTATCCCGTCGTCGCCATTGCCGTACGCAGACCGCCGGCCAGGTTGAGGACACCTGTTCTGGTCGCCGTGCCCGGACCGGTCACGATCTGCGCGAGCGTCCCGGTCGGGGTCACCGGCGACCAGCGTCCCCGCGGCAGGTCGGAGTGCAGCACGTCCATCGGCCAGACCCCGCCCTGGCCCGGGGCCTCCCGTGCAGCCGCGAGCGCCGCGTCCACCATGACCGCGTCCGCGCCGCAGGCCACCGCCTTCGCGACGTCGCCGCCAGTCCGAAGATCACCATGCACGACGACGTGGACGTAGCGGCCGCCCGACTCGTCGAGATAACGCATGCGCGCACCGGCCGCATCCGCGATCGCGGTGGCGAGCGGCACGCCGACCCCGAGCTCGTCCCGGGTGCGGTCACCGAAGCCGGACCCGACGCCCACGATGACACCGGCCGCCCCGGTGCGCATGAGGTGCAGTGCGGTGGAGAACGACGCGCACCCGCCGACCAGCACCGGGATGTCCAGCTGGCCGATGAACCGTTTGAGGTTGAGCGGCTCGCTGCGGCGGGACTGATGCTCCGCCGAGACCGCCGTACCGTGGATGACGAGCAGATCGATCCCGGCGGCCAGCACGTGCGGGCACAGGGCCCTGACCTTCTGCGGACGCAGCGCCGCGGCCACGACCACCCCCGCGTCCCGAAGCTCGGTGAGACGCTGCGCGATCAGCCCCGGCTGGACCGGCGCGGAGTACAACGCGCGCAGCCGCTCGGTCGCCGCGTCCGGGCCCTGGGCGGCCCCGATCTTGCTGAGCTCGGCGATGTGGTTCTCCGGCTCCTCGTACCGGGTCCATAGCCCCTCGATGTGCAGAACACCGAGACCACCGAGCCGGCCGAGCGCGATCACCGACGCGGGTGAGGTCACCGCGTCGGCCGGAGCGGCCACCAGCGGCAGGTCGAACCGGTAGGCGTCGATCTCCCAGGCGAGCGAGACGTCCGCCGGGTCACGGGTCCGACGGGACGGAATGATGCCGACGGCGTCGAGACCATACGCGATCCGCGCGCTCTTGCCGATGCCGATCTCGACCTCTGCCACTGCTGGCGCCTCCTGATTGGGCCGGCGGGCTCGTGCCGACCGGAAAACTGACGTATCTGCTCCACGACTGACCGAACATCCCGGTGACCATCCGATCGGGTGGCCACCGGCTCGTCCCACCCTGCCGAGGTGACCGCGCCCGAGACACGACGGCCGTCACCGGCCTGGGGACGGCCCGGCGACGGCCTGGTCGGTCGCGCGACGCGACGGCGTCAGCGCGCGGAGTTGTAGTTCGGCGCCTCGACGGTCATCTGGATGTCGTGGGGGTGGCTCTCGATCAGCCCCGCCGAGGTAATACGGATCAGCTGCGCCTCGTCCTGCATCCGCCGGATGGTGGGCGAGCCGGTGTAGCCCATCGCCGCCCGCAGACCGCCGACCAGCTGATGGGCCACGGCCGCCAGCGGACCCCGGTAGGGCACCTGGCCCTCGACGCCCTCGGGAACCAGCTTGTCATCGGAGAGCACGTCGTCCTGGAAGTACCGATCCTTCGAGTACGACCGCGCGCCGCCGCGGCTACGCATGGCGCCGAGTGAGCCCATACCCCGGTAAGCCTTGTACTGCTTGCCGTTGATGAAGATCAACTCTCCCGGGCTCTCGTCGACACCGGCCAGCAGGCTGCCCAGCATGACCGTGTCGGCGCCGACGGCGATGGCCTTCGCGATGTCACCCGAGTACTGCAGGCCGCCGTCGCCGATCACCGGCACACCGTGCTCCCGGGCGATGCGCGATGCCTCGTAGATGGCCGTGACCTGGGGGACGCCGACGCCACTCACCACCCGGGTGGTACAGATCGAGCCGGGTCCGACCCCGACCTTGATGGCGTCCGCCCCGGCCGCGATCAGCGCCGCCGCGCCGGCCCCGGTCGCCACGTTGCCACCGATCACGTCGAGCGGCCGGCCGTCCACCCCGGTCGGCATGTCGGTCTTGATCCGGCGCACCACGTCGGGCACGGCTCGATGATGCCCGTGCGCGGTGTCCACGACGAGGAAGTCGACCCCGGCTGCGACGAGGACCTGGGCGCGCTTGTAGGCATCCTCCCCCACGCCGACGGCGGCGCCGACCATCAGCCGGCCGTCGGTGTCCTTGGTGGCGTGCGGGTACTGCTCCCGTTTGGTGAAGTCCTTGACGGTGATCAGACCGCGCAACCGGTCACGCTCGTCCACGATCGGCAGCTTCTCGACCTTGTGGCGGCGGAGCAGGGCGAGCGCGTCCTCCGGCGAGACGCCCACCGGTGCGGTGATCAGCGGCATCGGGGTCATGACGTCCTGCACTCGACGCGAGTAGTCCCGCTCGAAGCGGATGTCCCGGTTCGTCACGATGCCGACCAGCTGGCCGTCGGATTCCGTCACCGGGACACCCGAGATCCGGTACCGCGCCATGAGGACGTTCGCGTCCTCCAGGGTGGCGCCGGGCCCGCAGGTCACCGGCGCGGTGATCATCCCGGACTCGGAACGCTTCACCATGTCGACCTGCTGCGCCTGTTCGTCGATCGAGAGGTTGCGGTGCAACACCCCGACACCGCCCTGGCGCGCCATCGCGATGGCCATGCGGGCCTCGGTCACCGTGTCCATGGCCGACGACACCAATGGCACGGCGAGACCGATGTTCCGCGACAGGCGGGTCGTCGTGTCCGCCTCCGCCGGTACCAGATCGGAGGCAGCCGGAAGCAGCAGCACGTCGTCGAAGGTCAGCCCGAGCATCGCCAGCTTCGGCGGTACCGCGGCGGCCTCGGCTCCCAGCAGGTCGGGACGCGCGCCGACGTGGGTGCCCACCCCGGCCGGCAACGTGAAATCGGTGGCGAGGGGACCGTTCATGGCACCTTCCATTCCGCGTTGACCGAGGCCGCGGACCCAGAGCGACGCCGCGGCACGAGCCCGCCCGCCGTCTTGGAGTGACGGGCCACGCGCAACGGCGGAAAATTCTACCTACTACCAGAACCGGGTTACCAGAACTGGGCTACCAGAATCGGGCACCGAGCGGCGGCACGGACTCCATCGTAGAGGTCACCGGCACCTGTCGGCGGTTCCGGCGTGACCGACATCGCCATGGATGACATCTTCCTATACCACAGCACCGTCCAACCTGCCTGATCCGGACCCGCGCGCCCGGCAGAACAGCGGACCGACCACGACGGACCATGTCCAGAGGGCCGCACATCGGTGCCGAGACTCCGGATCGGGACCACTAAGCAGTCCGGGCAAGCGTAGCGTGGTCGTCGTGAGCGACGAGCCTGTCGACCCCTTCGCGGGCGACCCCGAGGATCCGGCTGTCGAGCTCGCGCGCCTCGACTCCGTTGACGACCTCGACCTGCTCGAACCGCTGTCCTTGCACGAGCGGGAGGAAGTCCTCGCCGAGCTGGGGGACCTCGACGTCTTCCGCACGCTGCTCGAGCCGCGCGGCTACCGCGGCCTTGTCGTCGACTGCGAGGGCTGCGCCGAGCCCCACTTCTTCGACTGGGACCTGCTGGTCGGCAACCTGCGCAACCTTCTCAACGAGGGGCGGACGAGAGTCCACGAGCCGGCGTTCGCGCCGGACCCGTCGTGCTACGTCAGCTGGGAGTACGCCCGCGGCTTCGCCGACGGGATCTACGAGGCGTCCGCCGCCTCGGAGGCGGACTCGCGCTGAGGCGGCCCCGCGTCGCCGCCTGGCCGGACACCCGGCCGGGTAGATCCCGCGTGCCGGGGATGACCTCGGCCGGGGTGGATGCCGCGCGCCGGCAGAGCGCGGCCGGCGGTGGCCACGCTAATTCCCGCTCAGGCCGTGTGACCAGCCGACCACCGGGGTAGGCGTTCGACCGTCAACAGAAGTTCCGCCGGACCTGCGGATCCGGCGCGGTCGGTCGGCCATGACGGAACACGGCGCCGGCCGGGAGTCCCGCGGCCGACTCGGACCCTGATCCGCCTGAGATCCCTGGACATCCAGGGACTTCCCGACCGTGTAGCGGCCGGGCGGAACGACCCGTGACGCAGGCTCACCCGGGTGAAATTTCAAGATCATCCAGAGGGTGGCCCAGTACTACGGTGAAGCGGCGGCGCTTGCCGCTCAGGTCGAAAGGGGGCTCAGACCGATGACCGACGTCCGACGACTTCCAG
The DNA here is from genome assembly GCF_978021245.1 of Frankia sp. CoBUL1. NCBI lineage: Bacteria > Bacillati > Actinomycetota > Actinomycetes > Frankiales > Frankiaceae > Frankia > Frankia sp. CoBUL1. The sequence goes on along the minus strand of NZ_CDXDOS010000001.1, from coordinate 75,134 downwards.
GCCCCGGCGCGGAAAAGTGGGAATGGCAGCTGCACGGGGCGTGCCGTGGTGAGAGCACGGAGCTCTTCTTCCACCCGGAGGGCGAACGGGGGCCGGCCAGAGCCGCCCGTGAGGCCGCGGCCAAGGCAGTCTGCGCCCGCTGCCCGGTCATCCGCGACTGCGGTGAGTACGCGCTGACCGCCCGGGAGCCCTATGGCGTATGGGGCGGGCTGAGCGAGTCCGAACGGGATGCGATCCTCACCGGCCGCTCCCGGCGGGGGGCCGCGAGACGTACCCCGGCCCGCCCCGGACTCGCACCGGCCTGCTGAAGGAGGGCCGCCGGGTGCCGATAGGCGGACGGGTCGGGATATCCGGTCCTGGTCTCCTGGATCACCCACGACGGGTGAGTGACCCGGCAGCGACCCAACGCGCCGACGGCCCAACGCGCCGGAGCCCGGTCGATCCTCGAGGACCGACCGGGCTCCGGACGTACCGGGGCCCGGGGACCGGGCCGCACCCGGCGGGGCCCCACGACGCCAATCCGGTCAGAAACCCGGACCCTGCGGGTGGCTGTGCCCGTGGCCGTGGCCGTGGCCGTCCTGGGGAGCGGGCTCCGCCGGCTTCTCGACGACCAGGCCCTCGGTGGTGATGAGCAGAGCCGCGATCGAGGCGGCGTTCGCCACCGCCGACCGGGTGACCTTGACCGGGTCGATGACGCCGGCCGCGATCAGATCGGTGTACTCGCCGGTGGCCGCGTTGTACCCACGACCCGGCTCGAGCTCCTTGACCTTGGAGACGATGACCGCGCCCTCCAGGCCAGCGTTGCGCGCGATCCACGACAGCGGGGCGTCGAGCGCGCAGCGCACGATCCGCACCCCGGCGAGCTCGTCCCCGGTGCGACCGAGCCCGTCATCGAGCACGGACGCCACGTGGGTGAGCGCGGAACCGCCGCCGGCGATGATGCCCTCCTCGATGGCCGCGCGGGTAGCCGACACGGCGTCTTCGAGGCGGTGCTTCTTCTCCTTGAGCTCCACCTCGGTGGCGGCGCCGACGCGGATGACCGCGACCCCACCGGAGAGCTTGGCCAACCGCTCCTGCAGCTTCTCGCGGTCCCAGTCGGAGTCGCTGACCTCGATCTCCTGCTTGAGCTGACGCACCCGATCGGCGATCGAGGAGGCCTCGCCAACCCCGTCAACGATGGTGGTGTTGTCCTTGTCCACCACGACCCGCCGGGCCCGGCCCAGGTCGGCCAACGTCACCGCGTCGAGGGAGAGACCGACCTCCGAGGCCACCACCTGGCCGCCGGTGAGCACGGCGATGTCCTGCAGCAGTGCCTTGCGGCGGTCCCCGAACCCGGGAGCCTTGACCGCGACGACCTGGAAGGTCTTGCGGATCGAGTTCACCACCAGGGTGGACAGGGCCTCGCCCTCGACCTCCTCGGCGATGATCAGTAGCGGCTTGCGCTCCTGGACGACCTGCTCCAGCACGGGCAGGATCTCGTTCAGCGCCGAGATCTTGCCCGGGTAGAGCAGGACGTAGGCGTCCTCGAGCACGGCCTCCTGGGCCTCGGCGTCCGTGACGAAGTACGGCGAGATGTAGCCCTTGTCGAACTGCATGCCCTCGGTCAGTTCAAGGTCCAGCCCGAGGGTCTGGCTCTCCTCGACCGTGATGACGCCGTCCTTGCCGATCTTGTCGATCGCCTCGGCGATCAGTTCCCCGACCTGCGGGTCCTGAGCGGAGATGGCGGCGACCTGGGCGATGGTCTCCTTCGAGTTGACCTCGATGGCCTGCTTCAGCAGTGCCGCGGAGACGGCCTCGACGGCGGCCTCGATGCCCAGCTTCAGCGTCAGTGGGGCGGCCCCCGCGGTCACCTGCTTGAGACCGAAGCGCACCATCTCCTGGGCTAGCACGGTCGCCGTCGTGGTGCCGTCGCCAGCCACGTCGTTGGTCTTGGTGGCGACTTCCTTCGCGAGCTGGGCGCCCAGGTTCTCGTAGGGGTCCTCCAGCTCGATCTCGCGCGCGATCGTCACCCCGTCATTGGTGATCGTCGCGGCGCCGTAGTGCTTGTCGATGACGACGTTGCGACCACGCGGGCCGATCGTCACCTTGACCGCGTTGGCCAGGGCGTTCACCCCGTGCTCGAGCGCGCGGCGGGCGTCCTCGTTGAACGTCAGAATCTTCGGCATACCTGGTTGTCCTCCCGACACCGAACACCGGTGAAAAACAGCAGGAGCGCGCCCCGCCGGCGAGCCCGGCGGAAACCGGGCGGCCGCCAGCGGGACGCACCCCTTGGTGCTACCGGCGAGCGACCTACTTCTCGATGATCGCGAGGACGTCGCGAGCGGAGAGCACAAGGTACTCCTCGCCCGAGTACTTGACCTCGGTGCCGCCGTACTTGCTGTAAAGCACCACGTCGCCGACCTTGACGTCGAGCGGGACGCGCTTGCCGTCCTCGAACCGACCCGGGCCGACCGCGAGAACGATGCCCTCCTGGGGCTTCTCCTTCGCCGTGTCCGGAATCACGATCCCGGACGCGGTGGTCTGCTCCGCATCGGAGGGCTGCACGACGATGCGGTCCTCGAGCGGCTTGATAGCAACCTTGGTGGCGGTCGTCACGATCGACCTCCCCCTTCCTGCGCTGGATGAGAGAGCGACCCTGGCGGCCTGCCGTCGCGGGTGAACAGGCGCCTGTTGTCGCTGGCACTCTCACGTGCCGAGTGCCAACTTAGCACCCGCGCCGCAGACGTCAACCAAGACGGTCGGATCTGTCAAGACGGCGGGAATTCGGGTCGTCCCGAGCGGGCTTGGCCAAGGCCCGGCTCTCCTTCGCGACGGCCCGTTCCCGCCGGTCGGCGCCCGGCGCCAGGAGGCCCCATGAGCACATGAGCACCCTGGGACATGGGAAGCACCATGAGGACATGGGGGCACCATGAGGACATGATCTGGATGTGGGAGGCCAAGGCGGCGCCCGGCCGGGCGAGCGGCCTGCGGGACTGGGCGATCGATGCGCTCGCGGGGCGGGACGGCGAGGTCTACGTCAGCAGCCAACGGGGCGAGGATCTCGTCGTCATCATGCTGCGGACGCCGCCCGATGCGGGCATGTCCGCACAGACCACCGGGGACACCCGCTGTCCGCTGCCGAAGCCACCGGCCGAGCTGGCGAACGGCGATCCGCATACCTGGCAGTTCGAGCAGGTACACCCGCCGCACTGATCGGCCGGGCCCGGCACTGCCGCGTCCGGGCCGTGTCCGGCACTGCCGCGTCCGGGCCGGGTCCGGCACCCGGCCAGGGCCGGACCACCCAGAGGCCGAACCACCCATCGGAAAGGGACCGCCAAGCGGAACAGGACTACCCGTCGGACGGGGCCGACTGACCGGGGCACGTCCCGTCCGGTGCGCACGCCATCCCAATGTCCCGCGCGTCGATCTCCCGCCTGGCGGCGTCGCAGGCGGCCGCTCCGTGCGTGGGGTCCACAGCAAGCATGTGGGCAGCGACACGCCGCAACAGATCGATGAAGGTCACCCGTTCCGCCGGAGTCAGCGGGGAGAGCACGTGCTGATCGACGAGAAGCCGATCCTCCTGGCTGGCCCGGTACAACTGGACCCCGTGCTCGGTCGCGATGATGATCCGGGCCCGCCGGTCCGCGGGATCGGGGTGCCGCTCAACCAGGCCGGCCCGCTCCAGATCATCGACCAGGCGGACCATCACCGTCCGGTCGATGCCGAACCGACGGGCCACCTCGATCTGGTTGCGCGCCTCACCCTCGACCGCGGCACCGAGAACGTGCAGCCCACGCAGCCCGCCGGGCACCCGGCCGACGGCGGCGGCCGAAGCGGCCGCATAGCCGTACCGCACCTGCCCCAATAGCCAGCCGAGGTCCTTCCCCGGGCCGTCGGGGAGGCTCTCCGGCCCCGGGGGAAGCCCGGCGGCCACCGCCGCGTCGCTCACCCTCACAAGGTACAGGCCCACAGAGGAATAATCTACCGCGATATAAGTGCTTAAGTAGACAATCTACTGTTAAGATGTTCCATGAATCCAATCTTCCCGTCAAAGAAGATCGATCATATTGATGATCGAATAATGATGGAGGGTTCCCCCGATGCCGCACCTGCTGCACGTCGACTCGAGCCTCGCCACCGAGAGCTCGACGTCCCGATCGATCGCCACCATCTTCGCCGAGGCCTGGCGCGAGGCGCACCCAGACGGGATCATCACCTATCGTGATCTGTCTGTCACCCCTCCTCCGCACCTGGACTGGGCGACCGTGTCGGCGAGGTTCACCCCGCCCGAGCAGCTCTCGGCGGAGCAGGCCGAGGCGGTCAAGAAAGGAGAGGAGCTGATCGCCGAGGTGGAGGCGGCAGACGAGTACCTGCTGTCGGTACCGATGTACAACTACGCGGTGCCGTCGACGTTCAAGGCGTGGATCGACCAGATCATCGTCATGGGACGCACGGTGCGGCAGGCTCCGGACGACAGCGCCCTCACCGGCAAGAAGGTGACGGTGGTCACCGCCCAGGGCGGGTCCTACGGGCCAGGCACACCCAAGGAAGGCTGGGATCACCAGCAGCCCTACGTGGCACACATCCTGGCGGCACTCGGCGCCACGGACATCGAGTTCATCCGCGTCGAGATGACGCTCGCCCCGGTGAATCCGGCGCTGGCCGAGTTCATCGACCTGTTCCAGCACTCCAAGGCGGAGGCGGCGGCCGCGGCTCGGCTACGCGCCTCCGTCTGAGCCGTCCGCCCCACCCGTCGCGCGCCCGGCCGTCCGTAGACAGGCCGGGACGCCGGCGGGATACGAGGAGAGGACGGCTGGCCGGGCTGTACCGCCTGGTGGCGGTGGGGTCAGGCGGGTGTCAGGGCTCGACCCGAGAGGTGATGAGCAACGTCGCCTCGGCGCGGTCGAGCAGCTCCGCGTAACCAACGGTGTCGATCTTCCGGACCCGCATCACGTAGGCATCTCCACCGGAAGGCTGGTAGTAACCGCGGCGCAGCCCAATGTCGACAAAGCCAAGCCGGCTGTAGAGGGCACGGGCCGCCTGGTTGTCGGTGCGGACCTCCAGCCCACAGTTGCGGGCACCCGCCCGCCGGGCGTCGCGCAGCAGGGCGATCATCAGACGGGCGCCCACCCCCCGCCCGCGCATCCGGGGCACGACGCCGATCGTCTGGATGTAGGCGCCGTCCTCGGCGAGCGCCAGCCCCGCATAACCGACGATCGCGGACGTGTCGTGCGTCGGGACGCCCTGTGGACGCCACAGCGCCGTCAGGTACCGCCGCTGCTCGCCCTGCGCGAGTTCGGACCAGAACAGCTCGGCCGTCCACGGATCGATGTCGAATACCGTCTGCTCCAGCTCCGCGACCATCGCCACGTGCCACCAGCGCATCGGAACCAGGAGCAGATCCGGCCCATCCGGACCGGCGGGGTGTGGTCGCGGCTGCGTCAAACCGTGACCGGCTTCGGTGTGTGCGGTTCGGTCGCGTCCGGCCGCCGCAGGTAGAGCGGGACGAGGGGCTGGGGAGCACGCCCGGCCAGCACGTCGGCCCCGGCGAGACCGACGAGCAGCTCTGGCCGGGGATAGCCGTCGTCCGGCTGACCTGCGCCGGGCGCGGGCACCTCCCCGGCGGTGGCATCGGCCGTGGTACCGGCGAGTTCGGCGAAGATCTCCGGGTAGAGCACCGTTCCCGGGCCGACGACGCGGTCGACACCGAGACCGCGCAGGAACCGGACGACGTCGGCCGGACGGCCAACGGCCGGATCGCCGACCCGCACCCCGTCGCGGTAACAGGCCCAGAAGACCTCGCGCCGACGGGCATCCGTCACGACGGCGACGGAGCCGCCGGTGGCGGCACCGATGGCATCCAGCGAGCACACCCCGTGCACCGGCACGCCTAGTGCGTCGGCGAAGGCGGCGACGGTCACCATCCCGACCCGCAAACTGGTGAACGGCCCGGGACCGGCGCCCACGACCACGGCGTCGAGATCGGTAGGGCGGGCACCCCCCTCAGCGAGCACCGCGCGCATCGACGGCGCCAGCAGCTCCCCGTGGCGACGGGCGTCGACGGTGACCATGACCGCTCGCGGCCACACGTGCACCCCGGGCGCGGCGCGCTCACCACCCGTCCCACTCACCGGCCGCGCGGGGTCGGACGACGTCAGCTCGGCGAGCGCAACCAAGCACGCTGCCGTGGATGTGTCAAGAGCCATCACCAGCACTCGTCCAGACTACGGATCGCCTCGCCGACCACGGCGGGCACCCACCCCACCACCATGGGGCCACCGATGTCACGCCGCGCGCGGCTGGTCGATGCGGGGAGTCTCAACTCACCGGCGCACGTGCGCGCAGCCGTTCGATCCAGCTGGCCCCGGACGGGACGAGGCGGACTATCCGAGTCTCCCCGACCTCGTCGGCACGTGGCCGGGAGATCACGATCTCCAAATGATCCGGCGTGAGACGTTCCGCGAGACCGGCACCCCACTCGACCACGGTGACCGAGGTGTCGACGTCGGCGTCGAGGTCGAGATCGTCGATCTCGGCGACTCCACCGAGCCGGTAGGCGTCCACGTGCACGAGGGGAATCCGCCCGTCCGGGTAGATCCGGGCAAGCACGAACGTCGGCGAGGTGACCGTTTCCCGCACGCCCAGCCCGGCCGCGATCCCCTGGGCCAGAACCGTCTTGCCCGCGCCGAGCGGGCCGGAGAGCACGAGCAGGTCCCCGGGTCGCAGCAGGGTAGCCAACCAGGCCCCGAACTCCCGCATGCGCTCCGCCGTGGACACCTCGACCGTGTTCATACGCCTTCCGTCGTCGCCTCGCTCCGGGGCCCGCGTGGGGAGACGGAGAATGCCTCGGACCGTGCCGACCGACCGGTCCGTCCCGACCGACCTGTCTGTGCCGACCGACCTGTCTGTGCCGACCGACCTGTCTGTGCCGACCCCGACCGCGGGCGCGGCATGGCACGTGGCGCCGTCGCCTGCCGTGCAATCTCCCGGATGGCGGCGTTCACCACGTCCGGGCGTTCCAACATGATGGCGTGCCCGGCGCCCTCCTCGACGATGAGCTCCGCCCGGGGCAACGCCTCCGCCAGGGTACGGCTGTGGGCGAGCGGGGTCATCAGGTCAGCGTCCCCGACGATGAGCACGGTCGGGATCTCCGCCAGTCGCTCGGCCGCCGCGAGCCGATCGTGGTCGAGCAGGGTGGGCAGGAACGCCGCAATGACCGGGATCGGGGTGTCCGCGACCATGGTCTCCAGGAAGGAGACCACCGACGGCGGCAGTTCCGTCGATCCGAACCCGATGCGCCGCGTCAGCTCCCACGACAGGTCGCTGCCCCGCCGCCAGGCACGTTCGAGCAGGCTCGGCGCGTGCCGCATACCGACCGCGAAACCCGGCAGAACGCGGCGGACCACCCCGGTCACCGACGCCGGCAGCCCGAAGGTCAGCCGGGCCAGCTCACCGGCGCTGGTGGCAAGCAGGGCCACCCCGACGATGCGGTCATCGAACAGTTCCGGGTGGGTGTCGGCCAGGCCCAGCACCGTCATGCCGCCCATCGAATGGCCCACCAGGATAATCGGCCCCCGGGGGACCCGCTCGGTGATCACCCGGAAGAGGTCGTCGGCGAGTGCGTCGATGGTGCAGTTCTTGGCCTCGGACGGCCCGGAACGCCCATGCGCCCGCTGATCGTAGAAGACCATCCGGCCGAGGTCCGTCAGCGCCGGCTGCTGCAGGATCCAGGAATCGGCCGTGACGCAGAACCCGTGGACGAACACCAGCGTCACCGGGGCGTCCGACGGGCCGGTCTCCTCGATATACAGCGGAACACCGTCCCCCGCGATCACGGTGGTGACCCAGCCCCCGATCGGCCCCATCCGCGCGTCGGACGCGAGATCAGCCGTCTCACGCCGACGGCGGATCATCCGCCGCTCGGCGACCAGGCCCGCCGCAACGGCGGCGGCGGCACCAACCACCCCGAGCGATCCCGTGGCCCGAGCCGTGCGGGAACCCGCGATCGCACCCACGGTCTTCGCCATCGGCGCCACCTCTCCTCGGTGCCTCTTCTGCACCGATGATGCACCCGGCCACGCCGGCCGACGGGCCCCCCGGCCGGGACGTGGGGGGCGTCGGCCGGGACCTGGGGACGTCGGATGCGCGGCCGGGGAAGCTCACCGGGCCTGTGCGCGGATCCCGTGCTCAGGCGAAGCCCGGCATCGGGAAGGCTGCGGTCAGCTCGGTGACCTGCTCCCGGACCCGGGTAATGGTCGCGGTGTCGCCGACCACGGCGGCCTTGACGACATCGTCGATCCAGCCGGCGAGCACCGGCATGTGACCGACCCCCAGACCACGGGTGGTGATGGCGGCGGTTCCCAGCCGGATACCGGACGGGTCGAAGGGCCTGCGCTGGTCGAAGGGCACCGCGTTGTAGTTCAGCTCGATCCCGGCCTGGTCGAGCGCCCGGGCCGCGGGCTTGCCACCGATGTCCCTGCCGGTCAGGTCGATCAGGATCAGATGGTTGTCGGTACCGCCGGTGACCAGATCGAAGCCCCGCTCCACCAGGGCCTCGGCCAGCGCGCGGGCGTTCGCCACGACCGCGTGCGCGTAGTCGCGGAACGCGGGTGCCGCCGCCTCGCGCAGTGCGACGGCGATCGCCGCGGTGGTGTGGTTGTGCGGCCCGCCCTGCAGGCCCGGGAACACCGCCTTGTCGATCGCGGTGGCATGCTCGGCGTCGGAGAGGAGCATCGCCCCGCGCGGGCCGCGCAACGTCTTGTGCGTGGTGGTGGAGATCACCGGGGCGTGCCCCACCGGCGAGGGGTGTGCCCCACCCGCGATCAGCCCGGCGATGTGCGCGATGTCCGCGACGAGCACCGCCCCGACCTCCCGCGCGATCGCGGCGAACCCCGGGAAGTCGATCGTCCGAGGGATCGCCGTACCGCCGCAGAAAATAATCCTGGGACGCTCGGCCAGGGCGAGGTCGCGCACCTCGTCCAGGTCGATGCGGCCGGTGTCGGCGCGCACGCCGTACCGGACACTGCGGAACCACGTGCCGGTCGCGGAGACACTCCAGCCGTGGGTCAGATGGCCGCCCATCGGCAGCGACAGGCCCATCACGGTGTCCCCCGGCTCGGCGAAGGCCAGATAGACGGCGAGGTTCGCCGGGGAACCCGAGTACGGCTGGACGTTGGCGTGCTCGACCCCGAACAGCGCCTTGGCACGGTCGACCGCAAGCGTCTCGATCGGATCGATGACCTGCTGGCCCTCGTAGTAACGCCGACCGACGTAGCCCTCGGAGTACTTGTTGGTCAGCACGGAGCCGGACGCCTCCAGCACCGCGGTAGAGACGTAGTTCTCCGACGCGATCAGCCTGACCGACGAGAACTGGCGCGTGGCTTCGGCCTCGACGAGACCAGCGAGTTCGGGATCGGCGACGGCGAGGTGGGGAATCGGTGGTTGATGCACCTTGACCTCCGGCAGGTCTGATCCGGCCGGGGGTGCCCAGGCGCGCGGCACCGTTCCGCTCGATCGCTCCCCGGTGGTCAGTTCCACCTCGATGCGCCAGTCACGACTCCGGGCCGAGTCTAGGGGATGAGCCCCGCCCCACGGCACCGGATCCACGCCGGTGCGACGCGTCGCGACGGCACCGGGCGTCGCGAAGACGACAAACGTCGTGAAGACGACAAGCCGGGCGCAGGCCACAGCACCGACGTCCACCGGACCGGGTGGGAGCGGGCCGACTACCGTGGAAGTGCCGCCCCGGCTGGATCGGCTGGATCGGCTGGGTCGAGAAGCCGGGAGCGGGCGGATCCAGTGGGATCAGATCGATCAGCGGGTGTGGACCGGAGGCGGAGATCGTGCGGCTGAGGTGGCACAGGAGCAAGGACATCCCGGCGAGCGCCGGCCGTCGTCTGACGGGCCCGGAGCGCGCCGCCGCACTGGGGGTGCCGGACGACACCGAGCCGGCCGAGGGCCCCGGCGCCGCGGCTCCGGCTCCGGTGCCGGCCGGGCCGGTGATGCTGACACTGACCACCCGCTCCCGCCTCGAGGAGGCCGAGCGCGAGGCCGCCGTCTCCCGTCCCGTGCGCCGGCGGATGGAGCGCGGCTCGCTCGGCGGCCACGTGTCGCCCACCGGCGGTCACGGTTCCGGCGGTGCCTGCGGCCCCGGCGGGTGCGGCTGAGCCCGCATCCCGCATCTTCGACTCGTCCGGCGCCGCCCGGCGGGCCGTCAGACGTAGCGGCGGGGGACCCGAGCCCCGACCCGGCTGACGATCTCGTAGTTGATGGTGCCCAGCGCCGCAGCCCAGTGGTCCGCGGTCGGTTCGCCGCGGTCACCGGGGCCGAAGAGCAACACCTCGTCGCCGGCCGCCACCTGGTCGTCACCCACGTCGAGGACGAACTGATCCATGCAGACCGTGCCGGCGATGCGTCGGCGCCGCCCGCCGAACAGCACCTCCGCGGTGTTCGTCGCGGACCTGGGGATGCCGTCGGCGTAGCCCAGCGGCACCACGGCGAGCGTCGTCTCGCGTGTTGTCGTGTACCGGTGCGCGTAGGAGACGCCGGTTCCCGCCGGTACCCGCTTGGTCAACGCGGCGTGCGTCGTCAGCGTCATCGCGGGGCGCAGGCCGAAGGCCGCCGGCGGCCCGACCTCCGGACCCGGGGACAGTCCGTAAACGGACACTCCCGGTCGGACCAGGTCAAAATACGCATCCGGGCTGACCAGGGTAGCCGCCGAGTTCGCCAGATGCCGCACGGACGGGTGCAGCCCCGCCTTCGTGGCGATGTCGATCGCATCCCGGAAACGCCCGATCTGACCCTGCACCGTGGGATGCCCGGGGGCATCGGCGAACGCGAAGTGGCTCCACACACCGATCACCTCGATCACGCCCTCGGCCTCGAGCGCCGCCGCGGCGTCGCACAGCGCCGGCCAGTCGGCCTCCGTGGCTCCCGCCCGGCCGAGGCCCGTGTCCGCCTTGAGGTGCACCCGGGCGGTACGGCCGGTCCGCCGGGCCGCGGCGGCGGCCTCCTCGAGCGCCCAGCCCGCGGACGCGGACAGGTCGACATCCGCGGCGATGGCGGCGGCGAACGATTCACCGGGCGCCGCGAGCCAGGACAGCACCGGGACGGTGAACCCGGCCGCGCGCAGGGCGAGCGCCTCCTCGAGGAACGCCGTGCCGAGCCAGGTGGCCCCGCCCTCCAGAGCCGCCCGTGCGCACGGGATCATGCCGTGGCCGTAGCCGTCAGCCTTGACGACCGCCATAGTGGCGGCGTCGCCTGCCCGGGCGACGAGGGCGGCCACCGACGTGCGGACCGCGTCGAGATCGATGACGGCACAGGAACGAAGATCATTCCCGGCAGGAGGATCGGCTCGCTGTTCGGTCACGCCGTCACGCTACTCCGCGTGGCATCCGTCGCCGGTCGAGCAGGTCGCCGATGACCTGGGGCAGGAGGGCGGGCAGATCATTCGCTGCCAGCGGCACCGGGGCCCGCTCGGCGGCCCGGCCGTGCAGATAGGCGCCGACCGCCCCGGCCGTCGCGGGGGCGAGCCCGGCGGCGAGCAGCGAGCCAATCAGGCCGGTCAGCACGTCACCGGTCCCGGCGGTCCCCAGCCATGCCGATCCGGTCGTGTTGACCAGCGCCGATCCATCCGGCCGCACGACGAGCGTGCGGGCGCCCTTGAGCAGGATCACCGCTCCCGTCGCCGCCGCGGCCCGCCGGAGAACGGCGAGCCGATCGTCGGCGAGTTCGGCTGCGGTGGCCTGCGCGTCCCGGCCAAGGGCGACCGAGACGAACCGCTGGAACTCGCCCTCATGCGGTGTGATCAGCACCGGCGCCGCCCGCTCGGCGACGGCGGGCCGCGCCGCGATGATCTCGGCAAGCGGGTCGAGGCCCCCCGCGTCGACCAGGACCGGAAGGTCCGTCGCCAGCAACGCCGTCAGCAGGGTACGGACCGCGGGTCCCGGCGCCAGGCCTGGGCCGATCGCCCAGGCCTGGACCCGGCCGGCGGCCAGCATCGTGTCGGCGTCACCGGCCTCGATGACGGTCACGACGGCCTCGGGATGCGCCATCCGCACGAAATCGCCGGCCCTGCTCACGACCGCGCCGACGGCCTCGCCCGCGACCTTCTCGGCGTGCCCCGCGGTCACTACCCGCAGGTACCCGGCGCCACCACGCAGCGCGCCGCCGACCGCGAGCACCGCGGCGCCCGGATAGGCGTCGCTGCCGGCGACGAGGCCGAGGACCCCGCGACTGTACTTGGACGCCGTCGGGCTGGGAACGGGCAATGCCGCGGCGACGTCGGCGTCGGCGAGAGCGCACAGGTCGGGTTCAGGCAGGTCCAGTCCGATGTCGACCAGCTCGACGGGACCGGTGTAGGCGGCACCGGGCATGAGCCACAGGCCGCGTTTGCGGGTACCGAAGGTGACGGTACTGCTCGCCCGGACCGCCGGCCCCGCGACGGCCCCGGTGTCCGCGTCCACCCCGCTGGGGACGTCGACCGCCACCGTCCGTTCGGGGGGTGCCAGAACGGCGAGCCGGGCGTACGGCTCGCGCAGCCCGCCCCGGCCCCCGATGCCGAGCAACCCGTCCAGCACCAGATCGGCGGCGGCGAACAGGATACGCAGCCGCTCATCGTCGATCGGCTGCCCCGCACCCGCCGGACCGCCCGCGCCCACCACCGGACCCGGATGGTGCAGTCGGCCACCGGCCGCGAGCAGGGCTGCGGTGCCTTCCGGGTGGGTGCGGCCGGGTGCCAGCGCATCAATCCGCGCCCCTCGGGCGGCCAGCCGCGCTCCGGCCCAGAGGGCGTCACCACCGTTGTCGCCACCGCCGGCGAGCACGACGACGCGGGCACCGTAGACCCGCCCCAGGCGTCGTGCGGCGTGCGCGACGAGCCCGTGCACCGCCCGCTGCATCAGAGCGCCGGGGGGCAGCGAGGCGAGCAGCGGCGCCTCGGCACCTCGAACCTGTTCGACCGTATGGGCATTGCGCATGCCGACATGCTGCCCCGCTCCGATCCGCAGGCGCCCGACAGGCCGGCACGGACCCACCGGACCCGACCGTGCTCAGGTCTCGGCGACGACCATCGCCACGGCCACGCCGCCGTCGTGGGTGAGCGAGAGGTGCCAGGACGCGATGCCGAGCCGGGCCGCCGCGGCGGCCACCGTGCCGATGATCCGTAACGACGGTCGCCCCCCGGTACCGAGAACAACCTCGGTGTCGTGCCACTCGAGACCGGGGGGTGCGCCGAGAACCTTGGCGACCGCCTCCTTCGCCGCAAACCGGGCAGCCAACCGCTCAGGCCGGGCGAGGCCGCGTTCGGTCGCGGTGAACAGCCTCATCGCGATGCTCGGCGTGCGCGCCAGCGTCGCGGCGAACCGGTCGACATCCACCACGTCCACTCCGACGCCCACCACCGCCACCCGGAAAGGTTCCCACAAACGCGGTGTTGCGCCGCCGTCGGCACCGGGGCGGCCGGTGAGGTCCCCGCCAGCCGGTTCACGCCCACCTCGCCGAGGGCGCCCGCGCCCCGCTGATCAACGCTTCGTCGATCAGCGGGGCGCAGCCCGCCCTGGGGCCGATCCGCCGTTGCCGTCGTCCTTGCTGTCGCCATCGGGAGCGGTGCGGCCCTTGTCCGCGCCGGTGCCCGTGGCGGCACCCTCCGGTCTCATCGGGGGCTCGACATCGTCCCCGGCGAGGATCCGGTAGAGACCACGGCGGGTCTCGGCGAGCAGGGACCGCGCCGCGGCGATCTGCGCTTCGTCTCCGGCCTGGGCCACCTGGACGATGGCCGCACCGACGGCGAACGCCAGCGTTCGCAAACTGGTGAGATCGTCATCGACCGCCGCCGCAGCAGTCTCCCACGGCTTGCGCTCCCCTGCGCGTGCCTCGACGTGCGCCCGCCCGGCGTCGGTGAGATGGAAGACCCGCTTGCCCTCCGCCTCCTCCGCGCGCACGAGACCCTCGTCGGCCAGCAGTGACAGGACCGGGTAGACCGACCCCGGGCTCGGCCGCCAGATGCCACCGCTGCGCTCCGCAAGCTCGCGGATCATCTGGTAGCCGTGCATGGGCTCCTCGGCCAGCAGCGCGAGCAGCGCCTCCCGGACGTCGCCCCGCCCCACCTTCGGCCCACGGCCGCCGAAGCTGCCGGGACCGCCGAAGCCGGGGCCACCGAAGCCCGGACCGAACCCCGGGCCGGGAAAGCCGCCGAACGGCCAGCCCGGTCCGCCCCGGCGGCCTCTCGGCCCGCCTCCCGCGTGCCCACCGTGCTCACGATGCCCACCGTGCTCACGATGCCCACCGTGGCCGCCATGGCCGACGCGACCGGCCCGACCGCTCTCGGGGTGGTCCTGCTCGCCGGCCACCGCCTCCGACCGGCCACCACACCGCCCCCAAGCGCTCATCGCCTCGAAGAAGTCCCGCAGCCGGGACGGGCCGAACCCGGCCTCGCATCCCCAGTGGCCCCATGGACCCGGCATCATCTGTGAAACCATGATCATCTCCTTCGGATCGGCGTGACCGAAGCCATCCGCCCACACCCCATCACGTAGGATCACGATATATCGCGATGCAATCGACGACAAGACCTGCTCGCCTGGGCATCCCCGAACCGCGCGAATTCCGTAGGATTGAGCAGTGATCATTTCGGGGTCCGGGGAGAACGGGCACGGCGGAGACGCCGTCACCCCGCTCGAGGCAGCCTTCGAGGAACGCGCCTGCGCACAGCACGCCGGCACCGCCGTCTTCATGGAAGGGGTGAATCTGGCCCTTCTCGGTCGAGTCGAACAACTCCGTATCCGCCCCACCAACGCATCCGGCACGGTGGACGACGACGGTTCGTACGAGGTCCGTCTGGAGGCTGCCGACGACGGGCCGCGGACAGGCTGTACCTGCACCGAGGGATCCACCGGCTCGTTCTGCCGGCACGCGGTCGCGGTCGCCCTCGTGGCCACCGGCTCGGCGGGGCTCGCCGAGGAGGACGATGAGGGGGAGGACGGCACGATCCTCGGCGAGGAGACCCTCTTCACCGACGACCCGGTCCACGCCGCGATGCGCGTCTTCCTCAGCCGCGCCCCTCGCGCCGAACTCGTCGAGACCCTGCTCGACGCCGCCGACGACAACGACGCCGTCGCCGATGCGCTGTGGGAGGCGACGGTCGCCTGGCACGGCCGTCAGCACGGAGCGACGCCGTCCACCTGACCGGCAGGCCCCTGACCCGCAGGCCCGAGCCCCCGCAGCCCGACGCCAGGGGCCCCACACTGCGCCGAAGGCGCCGTGTGGGGAAGGGCTTACTCGACTGTGACCGACTTCGCCAGGTTACGCGGCTGATCGACATCGAGGCCGCGCGCAAGCGCCAGCTCGCACGCGAAGACCTGCAGCGGTAGCGTCGTGACCAGGGGCGCGAACAGCGACGCGGTCGCGGGTACGCGGATGAGATGATCGGCGAACGGTTCGACGGCGGTGTCGCTCTCTTCCGCGATCACGATCGTGCGGGCGCCACGCCCCCGGACCTCCTGGATGTTGGAAACGATCTTTCCGTGCAGGTTGGCACGACCCCGCGGGGACGGCACAACGACGAACACCGGCAGGCCGGGCTCGATGAGCGCGATCGGCCCGTGCTTGAGCTCCCCCGCCGGGAACCCCTCGGCGTGCATGTAGGCGAGTTCCTTGAGCTTGAGGGCCCCTTCCAGGGCCACCGGGTACCCCACATGACGACCGAGGAATAGCACCGCCTTCGCGTCGGCCAGGGCGCGGGCAAGCTCCCGCACCGGCTCGACCGTTCCCAGCGTCCGTTCGATCAGCTCGGGCATGCGCTGGAGCCGCTCGACGTACGCGGCGACCTCGTCGCCGTAGAGCACGCCGCGCACCTGAGCCAAGAACAGGCCGACGAGAAGGCACGCGGCGACCTGCCCGAGGAAGGTCTTGGTGGACGCGACCCCCACCTCCGGGCCGCAGCGGGTGTACAGCACCGCATCGGACTCCCGAGGGATCGTAGAACCGTTGGTGTTGCAGATGGCCAGCACCCGCGCCTTCTGCTCGCGCGCGTGTTTGACCGCCATCAGCGTGTCCAGCGTCTCGCCGCTCTGGCTGATCGCGATGACGAGGGTGGACCGGTCGAGCACCGGGTCGCGGTAGCGAAACTCCGAGGCCATCTCGACCTCGCAGGGCAGCCTGGTCCAGTGCTCGATCGCGTACTTCGCGATGAGGCCGGCGTGGTAGGCGGTGCCGCAGGCGACGATGAAGACCTTGTCCACGTCCCGGAAATCCTGGCCAGACAGCCGCTCCTCGTCGAGCACGATCGCACCGTCGGCGGAAAGCCGACCGCGCAGCGTGTCTGCCAGGGCGGTCGGCTGCTCGCTGATCTCCTTGAGCATGAAGTACGGGTAGCCGCCCTTCTCGGCGGCGCTGGCATCCCAGTCGACGTGGTACCGCCGACCCTCGATGATCTGGCCGCCGAAGTCGGTCACCGTCACGCCGTCCCGGCGGGCCTCGACCACCTGATCCTGCCCGATCTCCAGCGCCTCCCGGGTGTGGGCGATGAAGGCCGAGACGTCGCTGGCGAGGAAGGTCTCCCCCTGACCGAGCCCCACGACCAGCGGGCTGTTGCGCCGGGCCCCGACAACCACCTCCGGGAAGTCGCGATGCAGCACGACCAGGGTGAACGCGCCTTCCAGCCGCCGGCAGACCCGTCGCAGCGCGGCGGTCAGCGGATGCGCGCCCCCGTCGTACCCGCGGTCGGCACCGGCACCAGCACCAGCACCGGTGCCAGCAAGCTCGACTTCGAGGAGATGGGCGACGACCTCCGTGTCGGTCTCACTGGCGAGCTCGTGGCCGACCGTCTCCAGCTCGACCCGCAACGCGGCGAAGTTCTCGATGATCCCGTTGTGGATGACGGCGATGGCGCCGGTGCAGTCGGTGTGCGGATGGGCATTCGCGTCGGTCGGTCCACCATGCGTGGCCCACCGGGTATGCCCCATGCCGGTGGTGCCGGGCATCGGCCTGGAATCCGGATTCTCGGCGAACAGCTTCTCGAGGTTGGACAGCTTGCCGGCACGACGCGCCGTCCGCAGTGCCCCGGCGCCGACCACGGCGACACCCGACGAGTCGTAACCGCGGTACTCCAACCGCCGCAGACCGTTCAACGCGACATCCAGGGCCGCCTGGTCGCCGACGTAACCGATGATCCCGCACATGCGGCTCAGCGTACGCAGGTTCCCGGAGGTGAGAGCGTACCGGGGGACGCTCGGGGCAAGGTGTCCGCTTGTGGCCGCGGCGGGACCGGTCAGCGACGGGACCAGTCAGCGCGCCGGCGGCAACGCGGTGCGCACGACGGCGGCGAGTCGCTGTGCGACCGCCCGTGCGGCGGCGTCGGTGCCCGCCTCGACCATCACCCGCACGAGGGGTTCGGTGCCGGACGGCCGCAGCAGCACCCGACCCTCGTCACCGAGTTCCGCCTTGGCCAGGGCGACGGCCCGCAGCAGTTCCTCATTGGTGTCCACCTGCGTCCGGTCGACGCCACGCACGTTCACCAACACCTGGGGCAGCCGGGTCATCGCCTTGGTGAGCTCGCCGAGCGGTTGTCCGGTCTCGGCGACCCGGCCCAGGATCCGCAACGCCGTCAACAACCCATCGCCGGTCGTCGCGTGGTCCAGGAACACCACGTGCCCGCTCTGCTCACCGCCGAGCACGTAGCCTCCGGCACGCATCGTCTCCAGCACGTACCGATCCCCGACGGGTGTAGTGACGACGGTGATACCGGCCTCCCGCATCGCGTGGTGAAAGCCCAGATTCGACATCACGGTGACCACCACCGTGTCGTCAACCAGCTCACCCCGCTCGGCCAGCGCCAGAGCACACATCGCCAGGATCTGGTCGCCGTCGACGACCTCACCGGTCGCGTCCACGGCGAGGCAACGGTCCGCGTCGCCGTCATGGGCGATGCCGACGTCGGCGCCGTGCGCCACGACCGCGGCACGCAGGCTGTCGAGATGGGTGGCACCGCTGCCGTCGTTGATCGCTGTCCCGTCGCCGTCGGCGTGCAGCGCGACGACGTCGGCTCCGGCCGCCCGCAGCACCCGAGGGGCCAAGGTGGAGGCGGCGCCCTGGGCACAGTCGACGACGACCCGCAGGCCGTCGAGCGGCACCGGCAGCGTGGCCAGCAGATGCGCCGCATACCGGTCGAGGAGAACCGGTTCGTCGCGGACCCGACCGACGTCGGCGCCGACGGGACGGCGGCTGGGAGGTAGGGCCATCCGCCGCTCGATGGCATCCTCGACCTCGTCGGGCAGTTTGAGGCCGCCGGCGGCGAACAGCTTGATGCCGTTGTCCGGCATCGGGTTATGGCTGGCGGAGAGCATGACGCCGAACATCGCGCCGCTGGCCGCAACGGCGTGAGCCACCGCGGGCGTGGGTGCCACCCCGATCCGGGCCACGTCGGCACCGGAGGCCGCGAGCCCGGCGACCACCACAGCCTCCAGGAACTCCCCGGAGGGCCGCGTGTCCCGGCCGACGACCACTACCGGCTTACCGCCGCCGGAGGGCCCGCTGGTCCGGTTCGGCCCAGCGAGGACCTCGACCGCCGCGGAAGCCAGCGACAACGCCTGCTCCGCGGTCAGATCGATGTTGGCGACACCTCGGACGCCGTCGGTGCCAAAGAGCCTCACCATTGAGGTCTCCCTCGTCGAAGATCGTGGCGGAGACCGAGGGGGCACCGGTGGCACCGATCCCCTCCGGGAGCACGCCTCCGGGGGCACGCCCGCGAAGGGGATCCAAGGTCAGCGCTTGCTGTACTGCGGAGCCTTGCGGGCCTTCTTGAGCCCGTACTTCTTACGCTCCTTGACCCGAGCGTCACGGGTCAGGAAGCCGGCCTTCTTCAGGGTAGGCCGGGACTCCTCCTCCGCCAGCGTCAACGCGCGGGCGAGGGCGAGCCGCAGCGCACCGGCCTGCCCGGAGACGCCGCCGCCGTGCAGCCGGGCGACGATGTCGTACGACTCCATCCGATCCAGTGCCTTGAGCGGCTCGTTGACGAGCTGCTGGTGCACCTTGTTCGGGAAATACTGCTCAAGCGTGCGCCCGTTGAGCGTCCACTGCCCGGTCCCCGGGAGCAGACGCACCCGGACGACCGCCTCCTTGCGCCGCCCGGTGGCGCGGGGATTGCCCTGTACGTCGGTCACGACAGCCACGTCGCGTTCCTTCCTCGGTTGATGCGTGGTTCCCGGGGCCGATACCGCCGGGCGGGAAGACTCCGCCCGGCGACCGGCTCAGGAGGTCCGCGGCTACTGCGCGACCTGGATGATCTCGAACGGGGTGGGCTGCTGCGCCTGATGCGGGTGAGTCGGACCCGCATAGACCTTCAGCTTGGTCCCCTGGGCTCGGCCGAGCTTGTTCTTCGGCAGCATGCCCTTGATCGCCTTCTCGACGATGATCTGCGGACGGGTGTCGAGCAGCTCCCCGTAGGAGGTGCTGCGCAAACCGCCCGGGAAGCCGGAGTGCCGGTGGTACTGGGCCTGCTCCCGCTTGTTCCCGCTCAGGGCGACCTTACCGGCGTTGATCACGACAACGAAGTCGCCGGTGTCGATATGCGGAGCGAAGTATGGCTTGTGCTTTCCACGCAGGAGCGTGGCGGCCTGGGTCGCCAGCCGACCGAGCACCACGTCGGTGGCATCGATGACGTGCCACACACGCTGGACATCCGCGGGCTTGGGCTGGTACGTGCGCACAGGTCTGCCTTCTCGTTCGGACGATCCCGCCAGGAGACTCCCAGGGGGCCTCTCGCGGATCTCGTCAAGAATGTGGAGCGCGCAGACGGGACGTGTCACGCGCAGCAGTCTTTGAGGTTACCAGGCGATCGGAGCGGTTCACCGGGGGGGCACGGAAGGCCGGAGTACCGGGAGAGTATCGGGAGTACGGACATGCAGTCGGTCCGGCCACCGACCATGGACACCTGACCGAGCTGAATCCCGCCGACAACCTGGCTATTCTCACCAGGATGACGGAGATGGGCAGCGGGCGATCTGACGGGCGCGAGGGGCCCGGGGCCCCCGGGCACGAGGGGCCGACCCCGCTGTCCGGAGGCGCCGGCCACAATAGGACGTCTCCCGCACCGGCCG
>NZ_CDXDOS010000001.1:50943-54333 GCF_978021245.1 Frankia sp. CoBUL1 | reverse complement strand
AGGCACCACGGGCCCGACAGCGGCGACGATTCCCCGCCCGGGTGGCCCGCACCCCGACCTCGACGGCTGGACTCCCCCGGCCGACGATCCCCTGTTCGGGGGGTCCCGGACGTACTCGTTCTCGCCGAAGCCGACCTCCCTGCGGATCACGCCGCCCGACACCACGCCGCCCGGCATAACACCGTCCCCGACCACCACGAGCTTGAGCACGGGGCCAGCCGGGACCGGCGCCGCATCCGTGCCGCCGTCCGGTCCGACCCGCTATGAGCGCCCGGCATCCCGTCCACGAGACTCGGACACGCCGGCCTATCCGGGTGTCTCCCCGCGCCCAGGTGTCTTCCCTGACACGGATGCCGTTACCGGCGGTCCCACCCGCATCGGTGAAACCGGCGAATCCCACCCACCCCCCGCGGCTGACGGCGGATTCGGCGACGGCGATCCAGTCGGCCTCCATTCGGTCGACGGCGATCCGGTCAACGGGTCGGCACCGTCCGCCACCGCCGCATCGAGCGCCCGTGGCGCGTACCCGCCGAGGTGGGGGCGGAGCACTCAGGACCAGGCCGGGGACCGTGGGGTCCGCGGCGCTCGGCGGCTGCTGGCCGGCGTCGCGGGGGCCGTCCTCGTCCTCATCACGGCGGTCGCGGTCGTGGCGGTGCGCAGCGGGGACAACGGGCGCAGCGGAGACAACGGGAACAAGACGCCCACCACCCGGCAGACGCTCCCACCGATCCCGGCAGGCTTCCTCGACAGCGCGACCCTCGACTCCGATCCGGTGACCGCCAACGAGTTCTTCTCCGACGAGCAGGTCGAGGCCGAAGGACGGAACTACCGACGGCTCGCCCGCAAACTGGACAACAGCTGCCCGGATCTCACTGGTGATCTGGTCACGCAGCTCAAGGACCGGCGCTGCCGGCAGGTGGTGCGGACGCTGTTCCTCAGCACCCCGGGGGACGGCGAAGGCCAGGTGTTGGCCGGCGTCACCGTCTTCGTCCTCGACAAGCTCGCCACCGCCACCGCCACCGCGGACATCCTCAACCAGGGACGCGGTGGCATCGTGCCCCTCCCCGTCCCGGCCAACTCGATTCCGAACGCGCGGATCACCGGCCCGGGTGGGAACAACTCGTGGCGGGGCGCGATCACCCGCGGGCACTACCTCATCTACACGCAGGTCGCCTACACCGACGGCACCCAGGGTGCGGGGATCGATCCCGCGCTGCGGAACGCCCAGACCGATCTGAGCACGCTCGCGACCGAGCCCATCGGAGACCGAGCAGTACTCGGCCACGGTCCGCGCCACTGACTCACCGGCGACCACTGACTCACCGGCGACCGGGGCCCCCTCAACCGGACGGCGTGGGGGGAATCCGGACGGCCCGGGTGACCTCGGCCCGGGCGGCCAGCTCAGGATCGGGCGGGTAACGCACGTCCACCAGCGTCAGGCCGTGCGCCGGCGCCACGGTGACGGCGGGGTCCCGGACACCTCGGTGCAGCACCGCCGCGGGCCACTGGGGCGGCTTGCGGCCCTCCCCGACGGCGAGCAGGGCGCCGACCAGCGCCCGGACCATGGAGTGGCAGAAGGCGTCGGCCTCGACGTCGGCCACGACGACCCCCTCAGGCCGGCGGAGCACATCGAGGCGCAGCAGCGTACGGACGGTCGTCGCGCCTTCCCGGCGCCGGCAGAACGCGGCGAAGTCATGCTCGCCGACCAGGAACAGCGCCGCCGCCGCCATCGCGGGCACGTCGAGCGGACGAGGCCAGGCCAGGGTGTCGAAGCGCCGCAGGGGTTCGGCTCCATACGGAGCGTCGGTGATCCGATAGACGTAGCGGCGGGAGAGCGCGGAGAATCTGGCGTCGAAGCCGGGCGGTGCCGGGGCGAGCCCGATGATCCGCACGGCCCGGTCCAGGACACCGTTCAGCCGCCGCGCGAGGCCGCCGAGCGGCACGTCGTCCGGGAGATCAACGTGCGCTACCTGACCGACGGCATGGACACCCGAATCGGTCCGTCCGGCGACGGTGAGCCGTACCGCCGGCAACCGCGCCACCCGCATGAGGGCGTCCTCCACATCGCCCTGCACGGTGCGTTGGCCGGGCTGGCGGGCCCATCCCGCGAACGGTGTCCCGTCATAAGAGAGGTTCAGCCGCAGCCGAACCAGCCCGTCGGTCATCGTCATCACCGGCGGGCAGCCGCCTCGCGACCCGCGGGACGACGTCCCGCGGAAACTCCCGGATCGGACATCTGCCTCTCCCCCGTGCAAGCGACGACGCGGCGGTGCGGCGGCACTAAAACGAAAGCCCGCCGCCCATGATGGGCGGCGGGCCTGCGCGGATCTACTCCAGGACGCGAGATTCGGCCGAAGATTTCGGCCTTCGGCCCGGATCTCAGTTTGCGGAGTTCTGCTCCCCGGCGCCGGAGTCGTCCCCGGCGCCGGAGTCGTCCGTCTGCGCGGTCGTCGGCTTGCCAGCGGCCCCTTCGGCGGGGGTCTCCGCTGGCTCCGCGGCCTCGGCTGCCACAGCAGCCGCGGTTGGCGACTCCTGGGCCAGCTCCTCCGCAGCCTCCGCGGTGGCGCCGGTGGGCTTGCGACGAGCCTCGAAACGGGTGCTCCGCGCCCGCTCGGCCTCACTGACGGCCTGCTGGCCGACGGTCAGCGCCTCGACCAGCTCGATCCGGGCCAGCGGGGCGTTGTCACCCTTCCGGTTGCCGATCTTGACGATCCGGGTGTAGCCACCGTTCCGGTTCGCGTAGCGCGGACCGATCTCGGTGAACAGGGTGTGCACGACCGAGTTGTCGCGTACCTGGCGCATGACACGCCGGCGGGCGTGCAGGTCCCCCCGCCTGGCGAAGGTCACCAAACGCTCGGCGTACGGACGCAGCCGCTTGGCCTTCGCCTCGGTGGTGGTGATGCCGCCGTGCTCGAACAGCGCGGTGGCGAGGTTGGCCAGCAGCAGCCGCTCATGTGCGGGGCTGCCGCCGAGCCGGGCGCCCTTGGTTGGCGTGGGCATGATGAGTGCTCCTCGTTCCTTTCACTGTCCTGCTGGTCACCGGCCTAGCCAGGCTGCCCGCCCGAAGGACGCGGCTCTCGCCACCGGAGGGTCGCCGAGGGCCCCCGCCG
Source organism: Frankia sp. CoBUL1 (assembly GCF_978021245.1). Taxonomy (NCBI): domain Bacteria; kingdom Bacillati; phylum Actinomycetota; class Actinomycetes; order Frankiales; family Frankiaceae; genus Frankia; species Frankia sp. CoBUL1. The sequence goes on along the minus strand of NZ_CDXDOS010000001.1, from coordinate 51,223 downwards.
GAAGCGGAGGCCCTCGTGGAGATCAGTACTGCTCGGTCTCGATGAACTCCGCGCCGTCGTCGGACGGGTCGGAGAACGACGGGCTGTACGCGTCGGTGCCGTAGGTGTCCACGGCCTGGCGCGGGTCGAACCCAGGCGGGGAGTCCTTGAGCTGCAGGCCCATCGCGCCCAGCTTCGTCTTGACCTCATCGATCGACTTCTGCCCGAAGTTACGGATGTCGAGCAGGTCGGCCTCGCTACGGGAGACCAGCTCGCCGATCGTGTGGATGCCCTCGCGCTT
>NZ_CDXDOS010000001.1:3787-50835 GCF_978021245.1 Frankia sp. CoBUL1 | reverse complement strand
GCGCGAGGTCGGCCGCCAGCGCCGCGTCCGCGGCGGACGGGCCGATGTCGACGCCCTCCGCCTCGGCGTTGAGCTCCTGAGCCAGCCCGAACAGGCCGACCAGGGTCTTGCCGGCGCTGGCCATCGCGTCTCGCGGGGAGATCGACGGCTTGGTCTCGACGTCAACGATGAGCCGGTCGAAGTCGGTCCGCTGCTCGACGCGGGTCGCCTCGACCTTGTAGGTCACCTTCAGCACCGGCGAGTAGATCGAGTCGATCGGGATCCGCCCGATCTCCTGGCCGGCCTGCTTGTTCTGGGCCGCGCTGACATACCCGCGCCCCCGCTCGACGGTCAGCTCGATCTCGAGCTTGCCCTTGTCGTTCAGAGTGGCGAGCCGCAACTCGGGGTTGTGCACCTCGACGCCCGCCGGCGGGGCGATGTCCGCCGCCGTGACCTCGCCGGGGCCCTGCTTGCGCAGGTACATCACGGTCGGCTCGTCGTTGTCGGAGCTGACGACCAGTTCCTTGAGGTTCAGGATCAGGTCGGTCACGTCCTCCTTGACGCCGGGCACGGTGGAGAACTCGTGCAGCACACCGTCGATGCGGATGCTGGTGACCGAGGCACCGGGGATGGAGGACAGCAGGGTCCGGCGCAACGAGTTACCGAGGGTGTAGCCGAAGCCCGGCTCCAGCGGCTCGATCACGAAGCGTGAACGGAACTCGGAGATCGGGTCTTCGATGAGGGTGGGACGCTGAGCGATCAGCATGAGAACGTCCTTCCGACCACGGCGACCGCCATATGACGCCGTGTGGTGCGGGCCCCCTGACGGGAGCCGGTGGGCGGAACATCGGTCCGTTCCACCCACGGGTGGTGTCCGGGCGGAGGCCCGCCCGGATACCAGTGTGCTCCGCCCCCTGGCTGCGGGGACGACGCCGGTAGATCTTACTTGGAGTAGAGCTCGACGATCAGCTGTTCCTGCACCTGGGTATCGATCACCTGCCGCGTCGGCAGCGAGTGCACCAGGATCCGCAGCTGGCTCGGGATCACCTCCAGCCAGGCTGGAACGGCCCGACCCTGACCCGCGGTCTCCCGGGCCACGATGAACGGGGTGAGCTCCCGGGCCTTCGGCGCGATCTCGACGATGTCGTTCTCGCTGATCCGATAGCTGGGGATGTCGACCTTGCGGCCGTTCACCTGGACGTGGCCGTGCCGGACAGCCTGACGGGCGGCGTCCCGCGAGGGTGCGAAGCCAGCCCGGTACACGACGTTGTCGAGCCGCGACTCAAGGATCTTCAGCAGCTCGTCACCGGTCTTGCCCGCCCGGCGATTCGCCTCGTCGTAGTAGCCCCGGAACTGCTTCTCCAGCACGCCGTAGATCCGGGCACACTTCTGCTTTTCGCGCTTCTGCAGCAGGTACTCGGAGTCCTTGGTGCGGCCACGGCCGTGCTCGCCCGGCGGGTAGGGTCGGATCTCGATCGGGCACTTCGGGGTGTCGCACTTGCTGCCCTTGAGGAACAGCTTGGTCTTCTCGCGGCGGCAACGCTTGCAGTCCGCGCCGGTGTAACGGGCCATCTAATCCTTCTCTCTCGTTTCCTGGCGCGAACTCGAACACGACGCCACGACACCGGCCGGCGTGGAGCCCCGGCCACGGCCGCCTCGCCGCATGGTCACACCCTGCGCCGCTTGGGCGGGCGGCAACCGTTGTGCGGGGTCGGGGTGACGTCCTGGATCGCACCGACCTCGAGCCCCGCGGCCTGCAGGGAACGGATCGCGGTCTCCCGGCCGGAACCCGGGCCCTTCACGAAGACGTCGACCTTGCGCATCCCGTGCTCCTGCGCCTTGCGGGCCGCGTTCTCGGCCGCCATCTGGGCGGCGAAGGGCGTGGACTTGCGGGAGCCCTTGAAGCCGACATGGCCCGCCGAAGCCCAGGAGATCACGTTCCCGGACGGGTCGGTGATGGAGACGATCGTGTTGTTGAACGTGCTCTTGATGTGAGCGTGTCCGTGGGCGACGTTCTTCTTTTCCTTGCGCCGGACCTTCTTGGCGCCGGCTGCGCGCGTCTTGGGAGGCATATTCGCGTGTGGTCTCCGTGTACGAGGTCGTCGATCAGTGGTCGGCGGCGGACCCGAACGGTCCACCGGGGACCCTGACTACTTCTTGCCAGCCTTCTTCTTGCCGGCGATGGCGCGGCGCGGGCCCTTACGGGTGCGCGCGTTGGTGTGCGTGCGCTGGCCGTGGACGGGCAGGTTACGCCGGTGACGGAGCCCCTGGTAGCACCCGATCTCCATCTTGCGGCGGATGTCCTGCTTGATCTCCCGGTTGAGGTCACCCTCGACCCGGTAGTTCGCGTCGATCCAGTCGCGCAGCCTGACGATCTCTTCCTCGCTCAGATCACGAACACGCGTGTCCGGGTTGACCCCGGTGGCGGCGAGGGTGTCTCGGGAGCGGCTGCGGCCGATCCCGAAGATGTAGGTCAGAGCGATCTCAACCCGCTTCTCGCGGGGAAGGTCGACGCCGGAGAGGCGTGCCATGAACGGATGTTTCCTTCCTGCGGCCGGAGGTCTCGGGCGATGCCGTCCCGGCCGGCGCCGGGCCAGGCGGGCCCCGGCCTCCGACCGGGGGTGGGTCGTCCCGAAGAGGACGCCTGGCATCGCTTGGATGCGGTGGGCCACATCTCGGCGGGCGGCACGTGCTGTGCCACCCGCCGGGACGAGGCGCACCCGTCAGGACATCAGCCCTGACGCTGCTTGTGACGAAGGTTGTCGCAGATGACCATGACTCGCCCGTGGCGACGGATCACCTTGCACTTGTCGCAGATCTTCTTGACGCTGGGCTTGACCTTCACGGCTGTTGCGGACCTCCTGCGCAGCCGCGGGCCGCGCGTGGCGATTGAGTGGAGCTACGGGCGAGTGAGAAGAGATCGACTACTTGTAGCGGTAGACGATGCGGCCGCGGGACAGGTCGTAGGGCGAGAGCTCGACCACGACGCGGTCCTCCGGCAGGATCCGGATGTAGTGCTGGCGCATCTTCCCGCTGATGTGGGCGAGAACACGATGACCGTTCTGGAGCTCCACCCGGAACATCGCGTTCGGGAGCGGCTCCACCACACGGCCTTCGATCTCGATGGCCCCGTCCTTCTTCGGCATGTCCTCCGCTGTCCTGACGTCGACTATGGGACGGCGGCTCGGCCGCGACCGGTCGGCCCCCCGAAATGTCCGGAAAAGCCCAGATCAGAGGCTTGAACTACCCCGAGAGGAGCCCGAACCCACCAACCACACTGCCACCGACCGCAACTGCCATGGACAGGACTGCTATCGACACGGTGGAGCACACCGGCGTGAGAAGACCGCCAGCTAAGGAGTGTACGCTGCGACCCCCGTCAAGGGTCAACACGATCCCCGTCAAGGGCCGACGCGACCTCAGCCGGTTCAGCCGGTTCCGGACGGGGCGTCAGCCGGCTGCCCGCAGACGACCCCGAGCTCGGCGAGTTTCGCCGCTCCGCCGTCCGGCGCCGTTAGCACCCACGGCCCACGGGGAGTGATTGCCACCGAGTGCTCGGTGTGGGCGGCGAGGCTGCCGTCGCGGGTCACGACGGTCCAGTCGTCGGGGAGCACGGCCGTGTCCGGCGACCCCATAGTGATCATAGGCTCGATGGCCAGCGCAAGGCCCTCGATCAGCCGGATGCCACGGCCAGGCCGGCCGTGGTTGAGCACGTGGGGGGGCTGGTGCATCTCGCTGCCGATGCCGTGGCCGCCGTAGTGGTCGACGATGCCGTAGCCATGTGGACGGACGTGCCGCTCGACGGCGGCGCTGATGTCGGTGAGCTTTCCGCCGAGCTGGGCTGCGGCGAGGCCCGCCCACAGCGCGCCCTCGCACGTGTCGATCATCGCGAGAACCTCCGGGGCGACCTCACCGACCGGCACGGTGATCGCGGCGTCCCCGTGCCAGCCGTCCACGATGGCCCCGCAGTCGATCGAGATGATATCGCCCTCGCGCAGCACCCGCTTGCGGGTGGGGATGGCGTGCACTACCTCGTTGTTGACCGAGCTGCAGATCGAGGCCGGATACGGCGGCTGGGCATAGCCCTTGAAGGACGGGATACCGCCGTCGTCCCGGATCGTCTTCTCGGCAAGGGCGTCCAGCTCGGCCGTGGTGACCCCGGGGACAACCGCGTCACACAGCCGCGCCAGCGTCTTCGCGACGAGCAGGCCAGCAACCCGCATCTTGGCGATCTCTGCCGCCGTCTTGATTTGGACGTGCTCTCGTCGCGCCACGCTCGTCGCCCCGGTCCGTGTTCGTGTTGTGTCCGTTTCCGATGCTAGCCGCCGACCCCGCAGGACGTGCTCCAACGATCTTCCGCGAAAAACGCGGGAGCCACGTTCGGCCTGGTCCGCGCCCGGACCAGGCCGACGGGTTCAGTCGCCGTAGTGCCGCAGGGCGTCGAGCGCGCGGTCGGTGACGTTATCCACCGGTCCGGTGGCGTCGATACCGATCAGGATGCCCTTTTCGGCGTAGTACGCCACCAGCGGCGCCGTCTGGTCCGCGTAGACCTCAAGCCGATGGCGGACCGTCTCCGACCGATCGTCGTCGCGCTGGAACAGCTCGCCACCACACCGGTCACAGACGCCTTCGACCGACGGCGGGTCGAAGTCGATGTGCCAGATGTGACCGCAGTTCCGACAGGTACGCCGACCGGACAGCCGGCGCACCACCTCGTCGTCGTCGACGACGAGCTCAAGCACCACGTCCAGACGGGTCCCCATGCCATCGAGCATCTGCCCGAGCACCTCGGCCTGCGGGACGTTGCGAGGAAAACCATCGAGCAGGAATCCCTTGACCGCGTCGTCCTCGGCCAAGCGGTTGCGGACCATACCGATGGTGATCTCGTCCGGTACGAGATCACCGACATCCATGAAGGTCTTGGCCTTGACGCCCAGTTCGGTTCCCTGTCGCACGTTCGCCCGGAAGATGTCCCCGGTGGAGATCTTAGGGATCGACCGCGCCTGGGCAATGAACGCGGCCTGGGTGCCCTTTCCGGCACCGGGCGGCCCGGCCAGTACGAGGCGCACTACCGGAGGAAACCTTCGTAATTGCGGAGCATGAGCTGGCTTTCGATCTGCTTCACGGTTTCCAGCCCAACCCCCACCATGATCAGGACCGACGTGCCCGCGAAGGGGAACGGCTGGTCCTTGGTCAGGTTCAATAGTGCCAACGGAAGGACCGTGATCACGCCAAGGAACAGCGATCCCGGGAGCGTGATCCGGTCGAGTACGTGTTTGAGGTACTCCGCCGTCGGGTTCCCCGGCCTGATCCCGGGGATGAACCCACCATACTTCTTCATGTTGTCCGCGACCTCCGTTGGGTTGAAGGTGATCGCAACATAAAAATAGGTGAAGAAGATGATGAGTGCGAAGTATGTCACCAGATAGAGTGGATGGTCTCCCCTGGAGAGATATCTTTGCTCGAAGTCCTGGAAGCTCCGGTTGCTCCACACCTGCCCGGCGAGTTGAGGGAGCTGCAGCAGCGAGGACGCGAAGATGACGGGGATGATCCCGGCCTGGTTGACCTTGATCGGCAGGTAGGTCGACGTCCCGCCGTACATCCGCCGCCCGATCAGGCGCTTGGCGTACTGGACCGGGATGCGACGCTGAGACTGCTCGACAAACACGACGAACACGACGATCGCGAGACCGAGCAGGAGCACCAGGCTAAACACCACACCGCCGGCGACCTGGAGGATGCGTCCGCCCTCGGAGGGAAGCCTTGCCGCGATCGAGGTGAAGATCAGCAGCGACATGCCGTTACCGACCCCCCGGGCGGTGATCAACTCACCCATCCACATGATGACCGAGGTACCCGCCGTCATCGTGATGACAATTGTCGCGATCCGGAACAGGCTCGTGTCCGGGATGATGGCTGCCGAACAGCTGGGGAACAGCCGGCCGCTGCGGGCCAGCGCCACGATGCCGGTGGCCTGCAGAAGACCGAGGGCGATCGTCAGGTACCGGGTGTACTGCGTAAGCTTCTGCTCGCCCGAGCTGCCCTCCTTCTTCAGCTGCTCCAGCCGAGGGATCACCACAACGAGCAACTGAATGATGATACTCGATGTGATGTACGGCATGATGCCAAGCGCGAAGATGGACAGCTGCAGCAGAGCCCCACCACTGAACAGGTTGATCAGCGAGTAGACGTTGCTGCTGTCGGCACTCGCCGAGTCCAGACAGGTGTTCACTGCGGACGTCGAGACACCCGGCGACGGCATGACGCTGCCGAACCGGAACAGCATCACGATACCGACGGTGAACAGCAGCTTCTTGCGCAGGTCAGGCGTGCGGAATGCCCGCGTGAAGGCGGTGAGCACGGCTCCTCCTGCTGGGATTGCGGACCGACGGGAAGTGGACATCCTGCCCGGTGCGGATCGCCTCCCCCGGCCGGTCGCCGAGGTCGGTTAGGCGACTGTAACAGGACACCCGGCCCACTCGTCCCGACATCACCATGGGTAAGCGATGGTGGACGGCAAGAGACGGCTGGCGCCGAGGCGCACGGCCGTCTGGCGAGGGGTCCGGACGGGCGGGGCCGGGGTGGGAGCTGGGTGACATGGCCCACACCCCCACCCATGCTCTCAGCTCTGTGTGACGCTCCCGCCGGCAGCTGCGATCTTCTCCTTCGCGGAGGCCGAAAACGCGTCCGCGCTCACATGCAGCGCGACGTTGATGTCACCGTTGCCCAGCACCTTCACCGGCGACTTGCCCCGCACCGCACCCCTGGCCACGAGGTCGGCCTTGGTGACCTCACCACTCTGCGGGAACAGTTCCGCGAGGGTGGCGACGTTCACGACCTGGTACTCGACGCGGAACCGGTTGCGGAAGCCCTTCAGCTTGGGCAGGCGCATGTGCAGGGGCATCTGGCCACCCTCGAACCGGGCGGGCACCTGCTTGCGGGCCTTCGAGCCCTTGGTGCCCCGTCCGGCGGTCTTGCCCTTGGAACCCTCACCGCGACCGACGCGGATCTTGGACTTATGGGCGCCGGGGGCCGGCCGGAGGTGGTGCACCTTCAGACCGCGGCCACGGACGGCCGGCGCCGAGCCGGCCTCGGTGCCCACGCCGGTGGCGCCGGTGTCGTCACCGGCGTCGGTCTTCGTCAGTTCGGCCATGGCTAGGAGTCCACCTCCTCGACCCGGACAAGATGGGTCACAGTTCTAATCATCCCGCGAATCTCGGGACGATCATCACGGACGGTCGTCGCGTTGATCTTCCGCAGACCAAGGGTACGCAGCGTGGCCCGCTGGTTCGAGGTACCACCGATCCCCGACCGGATCTGTGTGATGCGCAGCTTGGCCATCAGACGCTGGCTCCCGCCGCACGGGCACGCAGCATGGCCGGCGGAGCGACATCCTCCAGCGGCAGGCCGCGACGGGCGGCAATCTCCTCGGGACGCATCAGGCCACGCAGAGCGGCGACCGTCGCGTGCACGATGTTGATCGGATTCGATGAGCCGAGCGACTTCGAGAGCACGTCGTGCACACCGGCGCACTCCAGCACGGCACGGACCGGACCACCGGCGATGACCCCGGTACCGGGCGAGGCGGGCTTGAGCAGCACGACGCCTGCCGCCTCCTCGCCCTGCACCGGGTGCGGAATCGTCGAACCGATCCGGGGCACCTTGAAGAAGTGCTTCTTGGCTTCTTCGACGCCCTTGGCGATGGCGGCCGGAACCTCCTTGGCCTTGCCATAGCCGACGCCCACGGTCCCGTCCGCGTCACCGACCACAACGAGCGCCGTGAAGCTGAACCGGCGTCCGCCCTTGACAACCTTCGCCACGCGGTTGATCGCGACAACCCGCTCGACGTAGGCGTTCTTCTCCTGCGCCGGGCCGCTGCCCGACCGGTCCCGGCGTTCCCGACGGTCCGAGCCGCCGCCGCGGCGCTGCTGGCCTGGCATCTACAACATCTCCCTGTTCTGGCTGTACTGGCGGTAAAGGCTGGACTGACTGTAAAGGCTGGGGGCAGTCATCAGAAGTCCAGCCCGCTCCCCCGCGCCGCGTCCGCGAGCGCGGCGATGCGGCCGGAGTAGGTCCGCCCGCCGCGGTCAAACACGACCGCGACGATCCCGGCCGCCTTCGCGCGCTCGGCGACCAGGGCGCCGACCTTGCGGGCCTGCTCGGTCTTGTCCCCCTCGCCGCCGCGCAGCGACACGTCCAGGGTGGACGCCGACGCCAGCGTGTGGCCGGCGACGTCGTCGATGACCTGGGCGTAGATGTGCCGCGAGGACCGGGTGACGACGAGCCGTGGGCGAGACGGGGTGCCCGCCACCTTCTTGCGCACCCGGACGTGCCGACGGAGCTTCGCGGTCCGTCGACGCGAGCTGGCGCCGAGGCTCACTGCCATGATCTATCTCCTACTTCCCGGTCTTCCCGACCTTGCGGCGGACGACCTCGCCCTGGTAGCGCACGCCCTTGCCCTTGTACGGGTCAGGCTTGCGCAGCCCGCGGATCTTCGCGGAGACCTCACCGACCAGCTGCTTGTCGATCCCGTGGACCACGAAGCGGGTCGGGGTCTGCACCTCGAAGCGGATGCCCTCCGGGGCCTTGACCGGCACCGGGTGGCTGTACCCGAGGGCGAACTCCAGGTCGGAGCCCTTGGCCTGGACACGGTAACCGACGCCGACGATCTCCAGGGTCTTCGAGTATCCGGCGGTGACGCCGGTGACCATGTTGGAGACCAGGGTGCGAGTCAGGCCGTGCAGCGACCGGGAGCGACGCTCATCGTCGGGCCGGGTCACGAGGAGCCGACCGTCCTCGGTGTTCACCACGATCGGCTCGGCCACGACGTGGCTCAGGGTCCCTTTGGGCCCCTTGACGGTGATGGTGGCTCCCTCGACGGTGATATCGACACCGCTGGGGACGGGAATGGGCAGGCGCCCGATCCGTGACATCGCTCGCCCTCCTTACCAGATGTAGGCGAGGACTTCCCCGCCCACGCCCCGCTTGCCCGCCTGCTTGTCGGTCAGCAAACCCGACGAGGTGGAGATGATGGCGACGCCCAGGCCCCCGAGGACCTTCGGGAGGTTCGTCGCCTTGGCATAGACCCGCAGACCCGGCTTGCTGATGCGCTTGATCCCGGCGATCGAGCGTTCCCGGTTGGGGCCGTACTTCAGATCGATGACCAGGGTGTGGCCGACGCCGCCAGCCGAGGTCGCGTCCTCGACGTGCCAGCCGGAGATGTATCCCTCCTGCTGGAGGATCTCGGCGATGTGCGTCTTGATCTTGTTGTGGGGCATCACCACGCGGTCGTGGTACGCCCGGCTGGCGTTACGGACACGCGTGAGCATGTCCGCAATCGGATCGGTCATCGTCATGGCTTGACGCCTTTCTCACGGCGGTTCCCGCCAGTGCCGAGGTCGTCCTCGGCCGCCGGGCCTGCCGCGATCGGGTGGAGGTGCGGTGGTGGTGCGGTGGAACCGTGCTGCCGGTGCCGCCGTTCCGGCCCCGGTCCGGGGCGCGGTACCGGCCTACCAGGAGCTCTTGGTGACGCCGGGCAGCTCGCCGCGGTGCGCCATCTGCCGCAGGCACACCCGGCAGAGCCCGAAGCCCCGGTACACCGAGCGGGACCGGCCGCAGCGCTGGCATCGGGTGTAACCCCGGACCGCGTACTTCGGCTTACGGTTCGACTTCTCGATCAGTGCTTTCTTGGCCATCTCTCTAGTTCTCCCGGAAGGGGAAGCCCAGCGCCCGCAGGAGCGCCCGGCCCTCGTCGTCGGTGGTCGCGGTGGTGACGACCGTGATGTCCATGCCCCGAACCCGATCGATCCGGTCGATGTCGATCTCATGGAAGATCGACTGTTCGGTCACCCCGAAGGTGTAGTTGCCGGCACCGTCGAACTGCTTCGGCGACAGCCCGCGGAAGTCACGGATACGCGGCAGCGCGATGGTGACGAGGCGGTCGAGGAACTCCCACATCCGGTCACCACGCAACGTCACCTTGGCGCCGATCGGCATCCCTTCGCGCAGCTTGAACTGGGCGATGGACTTCTTCGCGCGCCGGACCGCGGGCTTCTGGCCGGTGATGGCCGCAAGATCCCGCACAGCGCCATCGATCAGCTTCGCGTCCCGGGCGGCGTCTCCGACCCCCATGTTGACGACGACCTTGACGACGCCGGGGATCTGCATGACGTTGCGGTAGGAGAACTGCTCCCGCAGCGCCGGGGCGATCTCGTCGCGGTACCGCTGCTTGAGCCGTGGGACCGGGCGAGCGCCAATAGGCCGGCCTTCGATGGTCCGGCCCTCGGTGGTCACAGTCATGGTCTAATCTCGTTTCCCAACTGCTCGACTGCTCGCTCGGCCTACAGCTCGGTACCGGTGCGCCGCGAGACACGCACCTTGGTGCCGTCGTCGTTGATGCGGTAACCGATCCGGGTCGGCTTCCCGTCAGACGGGTCGACGATCATCACGTTGCTCACGTGGATCGGCGCCTCCTGGGTGATGATGCCCCCGGACTGCGAGCCGCGTGTGCTCTGCTGGACGCGGGTGTGCCGGGTGATCCGGTTCGCGCCCTCGACGAGGACCTTGTTCTGCTCCGGATAGGCGCGGATGACCTTACCCTTGAGCCCACGGTCCTTGCCGGTGATGATCTGGACCGTGTCGCCTTTCTTGATCTTCAAAGTGGCCACGGTCACAGCACCTCCGGCGCCAGCGAGATGATCTTCATGAACTTCTTGTCACGCAGCTCCCGGCCGACCGGCCCGAAGATGCGGGTGCCCCGAGGGTCACCACCGTCCCGGATGAGCACCGCCGCGTTCTCGTCGAAGCGGATGTAGGAGCCGTCCGGCCGCCGGCGCTCCTTGGTGGTACGCACCACGACCGCCTTGACCACGTCGCCGCGCTTCACGCCGGCGCCGGGCAGGGCGTCCTTCACCGTGCCGACGATGATGTCGCCGATCCCCGCGTAACGACGCCCAGAGCCGCCGAGCACCCGGATGCAGAGAATCTCCCGCGCTCCGGTGTTGTCGGCGACCCGAAGTCGCGACTCCTGCTGAATCACTTTCCGCTCCTGATCACCCGGTACTACTGATCACCCGGTCCTGCCCGGCCCCGGCGTCCGGGCCAGGACTACTTCACTACTTCGCCTTCTCCAAGACCTGAACGATCCGCCACCGCTTGGTCGCCGACAACGGCCGCGTTTCCATCAGCAGGACGCGGTCGCCGACACCGGTGGTGCCGCTCTCGTCGTGCGCCTTGACCTTCTTGGTACGACGGATCGTCTTGCCGTACAGCGGGTGCTGCACCCGGTCCTCGACCGCGACCACGACAGTCTTGGTCATCTTGTCGCTGACCACGAGGCCCTCGCGGACCTTGCGGAATCCGCGGGCGGGAGCCGCCGCGTCCGTGCTCTGCGAAGCCTCCTGGGAGGCCGTCTCGTCTGTCACTGTCCTCACGTCCGTTCCGACTGCGTCGCGTCATCGTCCGCCGCGCCGGCAGCCACCGCCGGATCGTCGGTGATACCCAGCTCCCGTTCGCGCATGACGGTGTAGATCCGGGCGATGTCGCGCCGCACGGCCTGCAGCCGGCGGTTGTTCGACAGCTGCCCGGTCGCCGCCTGGAACCGGAAGTTGAACAGCTCCTCCTTGGCCTCCCGAAGCTTGTCGACGAGCTCCTCGCCCGACAGGCTCCGCAGCTCGTCCGCGGTAGCGATAGCCATTACGCACCACCTTCACGGACCACGAAACGGCACTTCATCGGCAGCTTGTGGATGGCCCGCCGCATCGCCTCGCGGGCCACCGGCTCCGCGACCCCGGACAGCTCGAACAGGACCCGGCCCGGCTTGACGTTCGCGACCCACCACTCGGGCGAGCCCTTACCAGAACCCATCCGGGTCTCGGCCGGCTTCTTGGTCAGCGGACGGTCCGGGTAGATGTTGATCCAGACCTTTCCACCACGACGGATGTGCCGGGTCATCGCGATACGGGCCGACTCGATCTGCCGGTTCGTCACGTAGGCCGACTCCAAGGCCTGGATCCCGTACTCACCGAACGTGACCCGGGTTCCGCCCTTGGCGGCACCGGTCCGCCCGGGGTGGTGCTGCTTGCGGTGCGCGACCTTCCGGGGAATCAGCATGTCTATTCCTCCGCCTTCTCCGGAGTGTTCGCCACGGCCGCCTCGGCCGGCGCACTCGCCGCCTCGGTGGCGGGCTCCGCGACGGGTGCCGTCGACTCGATCGCCGCGGCCTCGCCCGCCGGAGTCTCAGCCGGGGCGTTCCCGCCGCCACCACCACGGCCGCGGCGCTCGCCGCGGGCCGCCGCCCGGCCCGCTTCGGTCCCGCCCTGGGTCGTGCCGGACGAGCCGGAACGCGGCCCGCGGCGCGGGCGCTCCCGGCGGGTCTGGCGCTGCAGCGCCTCCTGCGCCTCACGCTCGGCCCGGCTCTGGACGATGTCGCCCTTGTAGATCCAGACCTTCACGCCGATGCGGCCGAAGTTCGTCCGAGCCTCATAGAAGCCGTAGTCGATGTCCGCGCGGAGGGTGTGCAACGGCACCCGACCCTCGCGGTAGAACTCCGACCGGCTCATCTCGGCGCCGCCGAGACGACCCGAGCACTGCACCCGGATCCCCTTCGCGCCGCCCTTCATCGCGGTCTGCATGGCCTTGCGCATCGCCCGGCGGAAGCTGACCCGGCTGGAGAGCTGCTCGGCCACCCCTTGGGCGACGAGCTGGGCGTCGACCTCGGGGTTCTTCACCTCGAGGATGTTGAGCTGCACCTGCTTCCCGGTGAGCTTTTCCAGGTCGCCACGGATGCGGTCGGCCTCGGCGCCACGGCGACCGATGACGATGCCCGGGCGCGCGGTGTGGATGTCCACCCGCAGCCGCCCCTGGGTCCGCTCGATGTCGACCCGGCTGATGCCGGCCCGCTCCATGCCCCGCGACATCATCTTACGGATCTTCACGTCCTCGCCGACGTACGCCTTGTACTGCTTGTCGGCGTACCAACGGGAGGTGAACTCCGAGGTGATGCCAAGCCGGAACCCGTGCGGGTTGACCTTCTGCCCCACTACCGGGCCCTCCTTGTCGTCTTCGCGCCCCGGCCGGCCGCGGAGACCGGCTCCCGGCTCTCCACCACGACGGTGATGTGGCTGGTGCGCTTGCGGATCCGGTAGGCCCGGCCCTGAGCTCGGGGCCGGATGCGCTTGAGCGTCGGCCCCTCGTCCACGTAGACCTCGCCGACCCACAGGGTGGCCGGATCGAGGCTGTGGTTGTTCTCGGCGTTCGCCGCGGCGCTGGCGACAACCTTGTACACGTCCTCGCTGGCCGCCTGCGGAGCGAACCGGAGGATGTCCAGCGCCTCGCCGACCGAGCGCCCGCGCACCAGGTCGACGACCCGGCGGGCCTTCGTCGGCGAGACCCGGACATAGCGGGCCGAGGCCTTCGCCCCGGGAAGACCGGCCCGGGTCAGGCCGTCAACGAGATCGTCAGCCACGGCGTGACCTCCGGTCCTCCTTGACGTGGCCACGGAAGGTCCGGGTCGGGGCGAACTCGCCGAGCTTGTGCCCGACCATGCCCTCGGTGATGAAGACCGGGACGTGCTTGCGGCCGTCGTGCACGGCGATCGTGTGCCCCAGCATGTCGGGGATCACGGTCGACCGGCGCGACCAGGTCTTGATGACGTGCTTGGTGCCCTTGGAGTTCTGCAGATCCACCTTCTTGAGCAGGTGGTCGTCGACGAACGGGCCCTTTTTCAGACTGCGTGGCATGGCTGTGTCTCCTCCTTCCTGCTCAGATCCGATGGGTACGGCTGGTCGGCGGCGCGCTGGTGGCCGACGCGGCCCGGGGCCTGGAGATCACCATTACCGCCGCCTGTTCTGCTTGCGACGACGCACAATGAGCGCGTCGGACGACTTGCGGGTCGCCCGGGTCCGCCCCTCCGGACGGCCCTTGGGGTTGACGGGGTGACGACCGCCGGAGGTCTTACCCTCACCACCACCGTGCGGGTGGTCGACCGGGTTCATCGCGACACCGCGCACGGTGGGTCTGCGACCCTTCCAGCGCATCCGGCCGGCCTTACCCCAGTTGATGTTGCTCTGCTCCGCGTTGCCGACCTCGCCGACCGTCGCGCGGCAGCGCACATCCACGTTGCGGATCTCACCGGAGGGCATCCGCAGCTGGGCGTAGGGGCCGTCCTTCGCGACGAGCTGCACACTCGTGCCGGCGCTACGGGCGATCTTCGCACCACCGCCGGGACGCAGCTCGATGGCGTGCACCACCGTGCCGGTCGGGATGTTGCGCAGCGGCAGCGCGTTGCCGGGCTTGATGTCGGCGCCCACGCCGGAACTGACCGTGTCGCCCTGCCTGAGCTTGACCGGCGCGAGGATGTAGCGCTTCTCGCCGTCGAGGTAGTGCAGCAGCGCGATCCGGGCGGTGCGGTTGGGGTCGTACTCGATGTGCGCGACCTTGGCCGGCACCTCGTCCTTGTCCCGCCGGAAGTCGATGACCCGGTACGCCCGCTTGTGCCCGCCGCCCTGGTGCCGGGTGGTGATCCGGCCGTGGACGTTGCGCCCGCCCTTGGAGTGCAGCGGGCGGACCAGCGACTTCTCCGGGTGGTCACGAGTGATCTCGACGAAGTCGGCCACGCTCGCACCACGACGCCCCGGCGTCGTCGGCTTGTACCTACGAATACCCATGGCTTCCTACCGTCCTGGACCCACCGCCGCCGCGGAGCGCACGCGCTCAGGCACCGGGGCCTCCGAAGATCTCGATCGTGTCACCGGGAGCCAGGCTCACCAGGGCCCGCTTGGAGGCGGACCGGTGTCCCCAGCCGTGCTTGGTCCGCTTGCGCTTGCCCTGCCGGTTGATGGTGTTCACCCGCAGGACCCGCACATTGAAGATCTGCTGGACCGCGAGCTTGATCTGGGTCTTGTTCGCGTCCGGACGCACGATGAAGGTGTAGACGTTCTCGTCGAGCAGGCCGTAGCTCTTCTCGGAGACGACCGGCCGCAGGATCACGTCACGCGGGTCGGGAATCACTTGTTCTCCTCCGCCCCGGCCACACCTTCGGTGCCCGCAGCAGCCTCGGTCCCGGCGGTGGAGGTTGCCGGACGGGTGTCACGAGCAAGGAACGCGGCCAGCGCATCCTCGATGAAGACCACGTCGTCGCTCACCAGCACGTCATAGGTATTGAGCTGGCCCGGGTCGAGCAGGTGCACCGCCGCGACGTTGCGCAGGCTCTTCCAGGTCAGCTCGTCCGAACGGCTCGCCACCACCAGCACCCGGCGGGTGTCGGCGATCGTCCGCAGCGCGGTGACCGCGCTCTTCGTCGACGGCGTCTCGCCGGAGACCAGCGAGGACACCACGTGCACCCGGTTGTTGCGGGCCCGGTCGGACAGCGCGCCGCGCAGCGCGGCGGCCTTCATCTTCTTCGGGGTCCGCTGGTCGTATCTGCGCGGTGTGGGGCCGTGTACGGTGCCACCGCCGGTGAACTGCGGAGCCCGCAGCGATCCCTGCCGGGCCCGGCCGGTGCCCTTCTGCCGATACGGCTTGCGGCCACCGCCGCGGACCTCGCCGCGGGTCTTCGTGTCGTGCGTGCCCTGGCGGGCCGCCGCGAGCTGCGCCACCACGACCTGGTGGATCAGCGGGATGTTGAGCGGCACGTCGAACACGCCACCGGGCAGCTCGACACTGCCGCCTTCGCCCCCGTTCGGCGCGTGCACCGCGACGGTGCGCGCGGTGACGCTCGGGTCGGATGTGGCCACCCGGCTCATGCCGAGACCTCCTCACCGGTACCGGCCAGCTCGGCCGCCGGGGCGATGGCCTCGGGCGCCGGGCGCTTGGCCGCGCTGCGCACGAGGACCAGACCACCATCCGGGCCGGGCACCGCACCCCTGACCAGCAGATAGCCACGCTCGGTGTCGAAGGCGTGGATCGTCAGCCCCGAGGTCGTGGTGCGCACATGACCCATCCGGCCGGCCATACGCAGGCCCTTGAACACGCGACCGGGCGTGGCGCAGCCGCCGACCGACCCCGGCGAGCGGTGCTTGCGCTCGACGCCGTGCCCCGCGCCCAGACCCTTGAACCCGTGACGCTTCATGACACCGGCGAACCCCTTGCCCTTCGAGGTGCCGGTGACGTCAACGACGGTCCCGGCGGAGAACACCTCGCCGGTCAGCTCCTGGCCGGGCCGGTAGTTGCCGGCATCGGCGGTCCGCAGCTCGACGAGGTGGCGCCGGGGCGCCACCCCGCTGGTGGCGAAGTGGCCGCGGGCGGGTTTGTTGATCTTACGCGGGTCGACCTCGCCGTAACCGAGCTGAACGGCCGAGTAGCCGTCCGAGTCAGGCGTCTTGACCTGCGTGACGACGTTGGGTCCGGCCTTGATGACGGTGACCGGCACGACGCGGTTGTTCGCGTCCCATACCTGGGTCATCCCGAGCTTGGTGCCCAGGAGCCCTCTGTAGTTGCGGATGAGCATGACTGCGCCGGCCCCTCTTACAGCTTGATCTCGATATCGACGCCGGCGGGCAGGTCGAGGCGCATAAGCGAGTCGACCGTCTTGGGCGTCGGGTCAAGAATGTCGATCAGCCGCTTGTGCGTCCGCATCTCGAAGTGCTCGCGGCTGTCCTTGTACTTGTGCGGCGACCGGATGACGCAGTAGATGTTCTTCTCCGTCGGCAGCGGCACCGGTCCCGCGACCTGCGCGCCCGTCCGCGTCACCGTCTCGACGATCTTCCGCGCCGAGCTGTCGATGACCTCGTGGTCATAGGCCTTGAGCCGGATGCGGATCTTCTGTGCCGCCATGGTGGGCTTCGCCTGTCCTGTCTGTCTCGTCCGGCCGGTATCGCTACCGGGTCACCGCCCGTAGATCCTCACCGCCGGCCGCGCGGCGAGCCTGGCGCCCCGCCGCCGGCGGAAAGAACCTGCCGGTTGTACCGCTGTCTCGTGCCGGTCCCGCTCGACGTGTCGACCGGGACCGGGCTGCGTCCCTTGCCGGCGGCCGGTTGTCCTCGGCAGCCGAGTCTCGCGAGAGCCCTGCCTGGTCAGGCAGCGCCGTGGGCGGTGGGTCCGTACACACGCCCGGACCCACCGCCCACGGCTACTACTTGAGAACCTTCGTAACCTGGCCCGCGCCGACGGTCCGGCCACCCTCGCGGATGGCGAAGCGCAGACCCTCCTCCATAGCGATCGGCTGGATCAGCTCGACCGTCATCTCGGTGTTGTCCCCCGGCATGACCATCTCCGTGCCCTCGGGGAGGGTCACGACGCCGGTCACGTCGGTGGTGCGGAAGTAGAACTGCGGGCGGTAGTTCTTGAAGAACGGCGTGTGCCGTCCGCCCTCATCCTTGTTGAGGATGTAGACGCGAGCCTCGAACACCGTGTGCGGGGTGATCGACTTCGGCTTGACGATGACCTGGCCGCGCTCGACGTCCTCCCGCTTGATACCGCGCAGGAGCAGACCGACGTTGTCGCCGGCACGCCCCTCGTCGAGCAGCTTGCGGAACATCTCGACACCGGTCACGGTGGTGGAGGTGGTCTCCGGCTTGATACCGACGATCTCCACGGTCTCGTTGACCTTGACGATTCCGCGCTCGACGCGACCGGTGACCACGGTGCCACGACCAGTGATCGTGAAGACGTCCTCGATCGGCATGAGGAACGGCCGGTCGATGTCACGCTGCGGCTCGGGGATCGACTCGTCGACCGCCGCCATGAGCTCGAGGAGCTTGGCGCCCCACTCCTTGTCGCCCTCCAGCGCCTTGAGCGCGGAGACCCGGACGACCGGAACGTCGTCGCCCGGGAACTCGTACGAGCTCAGCAGCTCCCGGACCTCCAGCTCGACGAGCTCGAGGATCTCCTCGTCGTCAACCATGTCGGCCTTGTTCAGGGCGACGACGATGTAGGGCACGCCGACCTGGCGGGCGAGGAGCACGTGCTCCTTCGTCTGCGGCATCGGACCGTCGGTGGCGGACACGACCAGGATCGCGCCGTCCATCTGAGCGGCACCGGTGATCATGTTCTTGATGTAGTCAGCGTGTCCCGGGCAGTCGACGTGCGCGTAGTGCCGGGTGTCGGTCTGGTACTCGACGTGGGCGATCGAGATCGTGATGCCGCGGGCCTTCTCCTCCGGCGCCTTGTCGATCTGGTCGAACGGCGTGAAGGGGTTGAGGTCCGGGTAGGCGTCGTGCAGGACCTTGGTGATCGCCGCGGTCAGGGTCGTCTTGCCGTGGTCGATGTGACCAATGGTGCCGATATTGACGTGCGGCTTCGTCCGCTCGAACTTCTGCTTCGCCACGGGTGTCCCTCCAAGGACGGGTGGTGTCGTGCGGTGTAGTCAGGTAGGGGTATTGCTCACGCCGTGAGGGCGCTCACTCTCCCCGGGCCTTGGCGATGATCTCCTTGGCGACGTTCGCGGGAACCTCGGCGTAGGAGTCGAACTGCATGGAGTAGCTCGCCCGGCCGGAGGTCTTCGACCGAAGATCACCAACGTAGCCGAACATCTCCGACAGTGGCACCAGCGCCCGTACGATCCGGGAGCCGCCCCGCTCCTCCATCGCCTGGATCTGCCCACGGCGGGAGTTCAGGTCGCCGATCACGTCACCCATGTGGTCCTCGGGGGTGGTGACCTCGACAGCCATCAGGGGCTCGAGCAGCACCGGGTCGGCCTTGCGGGCCGCGTCCTTGAACGCCATCGAACCGGCGATCTTGAATGCGAGTTCGGACGAGTCGACGTCGTGGAACTGGCCGTCGAGCAGGGTGACCTTGACGTCCACCAGCGGGTAGCCGGCGAGCACGCCGAACTCCATGGCCTCCTGGCAGCCCGCATCCACCGAGGGGATGTACTCCCGGGGGATGCGACCACCCGTGACCTTGTTCTCGAACTCGTAGCCACCGCCGTCGCCGCCGGAGGGCTCCAGGTTGATGATCACCCGAGCGTACTGGCCGGATCCACCCGTCTGCTTCTTGTGGGTGTAGTCGACCTTCTCCACCTTGCGGCGGATCGTCTCCCGGTAGGCCACCTGCGGCTTGCCGACGTTCGCCTCGACACCGAACTCGCGGCGCATCCGGTCGACCAGCACATCCAAGTGCAGCTCGCCCATGCCGGCGATGATCGTCTGACCGGTCTCCTCGTCGGTGCGGACCTGGAAGGTCGGGTCCTCCTCGGCGAGCCGCTGGATGGCGGTGCCCAGCTTCTGCTGGTCGGCCTTGGTCTTCGGCTCGATCGCGACGTGGATGACCGGCGCCGGGAACGTCATCGACTCCAGGATCACCGGGGCGTTCGGGTCGCAGAGCGTGTCACCCGTGGTGGTGTTCTTCAGCCCCACCACGGCCACGATCTGTCCCGCGCCGACGCCCTCCCGGTCCTCCCGGTGGTTGGCGTGCATCTGCAGGATGCGGCCGACACGCTCCTTGCGGTCCTTCGTCGAGTTCAGCACCGGCGAACCACCAGTCAGCTTGCCGGAGTACACCCGGATGTAGGTCAGCTTACCCACGTACGGGTCACTCATGATCTTGAAGGCGAGCGCGGAAAACGGCTCGTCCTCGCTCGGCTCCCGGCGGACCTCGGTCTCCTCGTCACCGACCGCATGGCCGACGGTGGCGCCGATGTCCAGCGGGTTCGGCAGGAAGTCGACGACGGCGTCGAGCATGGGCTGGACGCCCTTGTTCTTGAACGCCGAACCGCACAGCACCGGGTTGACCTTGCTCGCCAGAGTCGCGCGGCGCAGGGCTGCGACGAGCTGCTCCGTGGAGGGCTCCTCACCCTCGAGGTAGAGCTCCATGAGCTCGTCGTCGTTCTCAGCGACGGTCTCGAGGAGCTTGTCGCGCCACTCCTGCGCGGCCTCAAGGTGATCCCGCGGGATGTCGACGGTCTCGTAAGAGGCGCCCTTGTCCTCGGTTTTCCAGAGGAGGCCCTTCATACGGACCAGGTCGATGACACCGCGGAAGTCGGCCTCCACGCCCCACGGGAGCTGGATCACGGCCGGCGTCGCGTCGAGCCGGTCGATCATCATCTCCACGCAGCGGTGGAACTCGGCACCAACCCGGTCCATCTTGTTGACGAAGGCGATACGCGGGACGTTGTAACGGTCGGCCTGTTTCCAGACCGTCTCGCTCTGCGGCTCGACTCCGGCGACCGCGTCGAAGACCGCGACCGCACCGTCAAGGACCCGCAGCGAGCGCTCCACCTCGACGGTGAAGTCGACATGGCCGGGGGTATCGATGATGTTGATGGTGTGGTCGCGCCAGAGACAGGTGGTGGCCGCGGAGGTGATGGTGATCCCCCGCTTCTGCTCCTGCTCCATCCAGTCCATCGTGGCGCCGCCCTCGTGGACCTCACCGATCTTGTAGTTCACACCGGTGTAGAAGAGGATGCGCTCGGTGGTGGTGGTCTTGCCCGCGTCGATGTGGGCCATGATCCCGATGTTGCGGGTCCCGGCCAGCAAGGAACGTACGTCAGATGGCATGTCGGATCACCAGCGGTAGTGGGCGAAGGCCTTGTTGGACTCCGCCATCTTGTGGGTGTCCTCCCGGCGCTTCACGCTGGCGCCGAGGCCGTTGCTTGCGTCGATGAGCTCGTTCATCAGCCGCTCGGTCATCGTCTTCTCGCGACGAGCCCGGGAGTAGCCGACGATCCAGCGCAGCGCGAGGGTAGTGCTCCGGCCGGCGCGAACCTCGACCGGAACCTGGTAGGTGGCACCACCCACCCG
Source organism: Frankia sp. CoBUL1 (assembly GCF_978021245.1). Classification (NCBI taxonomy): domain Bacteria; kingdom Bacillati; phylum Actinomycetota; class Actinomycetes; order Frankiales; family Frankiaceae; genus Frankia; species Frankia sp. CoBUL1. The sequence continues at coordinate 30,178 of NZ_CDXDOS010000001.1, read as the reverse complement.
GCGGCTGCGCACCTCCAGCGTCGGCTTGACGTTGTCCAGCGCACGCTTGAGCGTGACGACCGGGTCGTTGCCGGTCTTGTTCTTCGCACCCTCGAGTGCGCCGTACACGATGCGCTCCGCGACCGACTTCTTACCGCTCAACAGCACCTTGTTCACCAGCGCGGTCACCAGCGGCGACCCGTACACCGGGTCGACCACCACGGCGTGCTTGGGCGCAGGCCCCTTGCGCGGCATCAGCCCTTCTCCTTCTTCGCGCCGTAGCGGCTACGAGCCTGCTTACGGTTACGGACGCCCTGCGTGTCGAGAGCGCCTCGGACGATCTTGTACCGGACACCCGGAAGATCCTTCACTCGGCCACCGCGAACCAGGACGATCGAGTGCTCCTGCAGGTTGTGGCCGACCCCGGGGATGTAGGCGGTGACTTCGATCCCGCTGTTCAACCGGACCCGGGCCACCTTGCGCAGGGCCGAGTTCGGCTTCTTCGGGGTGGTCGTGTAGACGCGGGTGCACACACCACGACGCTGAGGGCTTCCCTTGAGTGCCGGGGTCTTGGTCTTCTCGACCTTGTCCTGCCGGCCCTTGCGGACCAGCTGCTGGATCGTGGGCAACGCCGCTCCCGTTCCTGTCACGCCTCGTCGTACTGCCTTGGGCAACCAGACCGGTACGCCGGCCTACCTGCTGCTGTGGTCCGCACCCGATCCACCGGAGTGTCCTCGAGCGGCTTCTCCGACCCACGCGGTCGGGCGTGTCGCGCCATTCGACCGAAACCTCGATGCAATGATCCAGTTCCGGCGAGGAGCACGCCAGCCCGCCCGTCCGCTTTGCGGAACCGAGCTCGACAGCCGCCGACGGATACCCGAATAGTGACTTTACGTCAACCTAGCGAGCACCACGGCGCCACATCGAAGTGCAGGACGCACGCCGGAGCCACGTGGACTCCGACCACAGGGCTCAACAGTACTCCACGCCCGCGCCAGGTGTCGAACGGGGGTGTCCGGCGAAATCCCACGCAGACCCCACGCGCACTATGCACGCGACGGGCGTACGCACTCGACGAACGGCACAGGCGGGCACCAGCACGGCCCCCCGTACTGGCACGCTGGACCTACTGGCACGCTGTACGGGACAGCACGATACCGGCATCGGAGGCCCGCGAGGACATGTCTGACGCAGCCAGCGCACGATTCGCGGCCGCCCCCACCCGACGCCGGCCGAGCCGGGACGCGCTGCTCGCGGCCTACGGGACCACCGTCCCGGATCTGGTCGCCCCGGCCACCGTCGTGCTGCTCTGCGGGATCAACCCGTCCCTCGAGTCCGGGGCCACCGGCTTTCACTTCGGCACGCCGAGCAACCGGCTGTGGCCGGTGCTGCACCTCGCCGGCTTCACCCCACGCCGGTTGCATCCCAGCGAGACCGACGAACTGGTCCGCCGGGGCATCAGCATCACCAATCTCGTCCACCGCTCCACCGCGCGCGCCGACGAGATCAGCGATGACGAGGTCCGCGCCGGCGTGCCCCGGCTCACCGAACTCGTCGAACGGGTCACACCCCGGTGGGTGGCCTTCCTCGGCCTGGCCGCCTACCGGATCGGGTTCGGACGCCGCGGCGCGAAGGTCGGCCGCCAGGCGGAGACCCTGGGACCCGCCGGCGTCTGGCTCCTGCCCAATCCGAGCGGCCTGAACGCGCACTACCAGCTGCCCGACCTGGTCCGGGTCTACGGCGAGCTACGCGAAACCGCCTATTCCTGACCCACCCGCCACATTTCCGAGGAGGGTCGCAGCCAGGCCTGCCGGCAGATGCGCGCGTACCGGGGCCCAGAAGTCGGCTCCGGGGGGCGCCTCGACCTCGATGCGGGGGCCGCCGGCCCAAGCCGCATCGAAGGCGAGCCGCCACGAGTGCAGCAGGGTGCGGGCGGTGGCATCGCGGCCGAACAGCGGATCGCCCTCGATCGGGTGCCCGATCCAGGCCAGATGCACCCGGATCTGGTGGCGCCGCCCGCTGACCGGCGTGACCGCGAGCAGGGTGTACTCGCCGCCCTCCCACACCCGGATGAAGGTTGTGACGGACGGGTATGTCCGGACGTGGGGGAACACCGCGGCGGGCGGAACTGTCCAGCGTCCGGCGCCGGCGCCGGCGCCGGCGCCGGTCGAGCCAACCTCTGCCCGGGCCGCCTCCGCCAGGTCGGCCACCTCCGCCAAGGGGGCCACCTCCGCCAGGTCGGCCATGATGTCGGCCCGGTTCGCCGCCACCCGGACCCGGCTCTTGCGCCCCACACTCAGCGGCAGGTCGACGGTCCCCGAGGCGGGCAGTCCGCGGGTGCGGGTCAGGACGAGGTAGCGCTTGTCCACCGTGCGGCGCTGGAACTGCCGGGTGAGATCACCGTGGAACCGCAACTGCCGGGCGAAGAGCACCAGGCCCGAGGTGACCTTGTCGATGCGGTGCACCGGGAACAGCTCCTCGCCGTCATCCCCGGCGAGGGTAACGAGATCGGTGTCGTGCCGCTCTCCCATGACCGAGATGCCGACGGGTTTGTCGAGCACGAGAATGGCCTCATCCTCGTAGATCATTCGTTCCCGGCGAATCTCGGTCCACTCGCGGTCAGCCCCGGTCACGTCCACTGCCGGGGAGCGCTTCGATGACCACTGTCCGACAAGGCGCGGCCAACCGACTCAGGTCGTCGTGGTCGCCGGTCAGAATCACGCCGCCGCCACCTTCCACCGCCACCGCATGTACCTGCCCCTGTCCTGCCGATTTTCGCCTCTGCGCGCTGTCCCACCAGCGGGCTTCGGACCTGGACGCGCAACCGGCCCGGCACCCTGGTGAGGGCGCCGGGCCGGTCCTGATCGATCGGGCTTCGGTCGGGCTCTGGTCAGCTCCGCTCGGTCAGCCTCGCGACCTGCTTACGCGCGACCTGCTCAGCGGAAGTCTCCCGAGCTGCGGTAGTCGAACTCGTCCAGCGGGACCGCCTGGCCGGAGCCCGTGCCGAACGCACCGTACTCGACGCCGCCGTCCTCGTAGGCACCGACGGAGTACATCGCCGCACGTGCCTCCTCGGTCGGCTCGACCCGGATGTTGCGGTACCGGGAGATCCCGGTGCCGGCCGGGATGAGCTTTCCGATGATGACGTTCTCCTTCAGGCCGACGAGCGAGTCCGACCGGGCGTTGATCGCCGCGTCGGTGAGCACCCGAGTCGTCTCCTGGAAGGAGGCCGCCGACAGCCACGACTCGGTCGCCAGCGACGCCTTGGTGATCCCCATGAGGACCGGGCGGGCCGAGGCCGGCTGGCCACCGGTTTCCACCACCCGACGGTTCTCCGCCTCGAACCGGGCCCGCTCGCAGAGCTCACCGGGCAGCAGGGTGGTGTCGCCCGACTCGAGAACGTTCACCCGCTTGAGCATCTGGCGGATGATGATTTCGATGTGCTTGTCGTGGATCGACACACCCTGCGACCGGTAGACCTCCTGGACCTGGTCCACCAGGTGGAGCTGGACCTGGCGCGGCCCGAGGATGCGCAACACCTCGTGCGGGTCGACGGCACCGTCGACAATCTGGCTGCCGACCTCGATGTGGTCGCCCTCGCGGACCCGCAGGCGCGAACGCCGCGAGACCGGGTAGGCGATCTCGTCGCTGCCGTCGTCCGGCACCACCACAACCTTGAAGGTCTTCTCGGTCTCCTCGATCTTCACCCGGCCGGAGACCTCGGTGATGGGGGCCTTGCCCTTCGGGCTGCGCGCCTCGAACAGCTCGACGACACGCGGCAGACCCTGGGTGATGTCGTCGCCGGCGACGCCACCGCTGTGGAAGGTACGCATCGTCAGCTGGGTGCCGGGCTCACCGATGGACTGCGCGGCGACGATGCCGACGGCCTCACCGACGTCAACCAGCTTGCCGGTGGCGAGCGAGCGCCCGTAGCACTGGGCGCACACCCCCATCCGGGACTCGCAGGTCAGCGCCGAGCGGACCCGCACCTGCTCGATACCGGCCTCGATGATCTGGCTGATCGCGACGTCCCCGGCGTCGGTGCCGGCGGGCACGATGACCTCGCCGTTCGCGTCGATCGCGTCGGAGGCCAGGGTCCGCGCGTACGCCGAGGTCTCGGCGTACCGGTCCCGGACCAGCACCCCGTCGGCGCCCTTGCGGGCGATCCGAGTGAGGATGCCGCGCTCGGTGCCGCAGTCCTCCTCGCGGACGATGACGTCCTGGCTGACGTCGACGAGCCGCCGGGTCAGATACCCCGAGTCCGCGGTGCGCAGGGCGGTGTCGGCGAGTCCCTTACGGGCACCGTGGGTGGAGATGAAGTACTCCAGCACGGTCAGACCCTCGCGGAAGTTCGCCTTGATCGGCCGCGGGATGATCTCACCCTTCGGGTTGGAGACCAGACCACGCATGCCGGCGAGCTGCCGGATCTGCATCATGTTTCCAGCGGCTCCGGAGTTGACCAGCACGTAGACCGGGTTGGTCGCCGGGAAGTTCTCCTCCATCGCCTCGGCGATCTTGTTGGTCGCCTCGGTCCAGATCTGGACCAGCTCGCTGCGGCGCTCCTCGTCGGACAGGAAGCCGCGGTCGAACTGCTTCTGGACCCGGTCGGCGCGCTGCTCGTAGTCGTCGAGGATCTCGGCCTTGTTCGGCGGCGCGACGACGTCCTCGATCGCGACGGTGACCCCGGACCGGGTGGCCCAGTAGAAACCGGCGCTCTTCAGGGCGTCCAGGGTCGCCGCTACCTGGATCTTCGGGTACCGCTCGGCCAGGTCGTTGACGATCGCGGCCTGGGCCTTCTTGTTCAGCTGGGCGTTGATGAAGGGGTAGCCCTCCGGCAGCGCCTCGTTGAGCAGGCAACGACCGAACGTGGTCTCCAGGGTGAACACGTCCCCGGTGACCCAGTCGGCGGGCGGGACCCAGTCCGACGGCGGGGTGGTGTCCCGCAACCGCACCCTGATCTTCGCCTGAAGGGTGATCTCCCGGGCGTCGAAGGCCATCTGCGCCTCGGCGACGCTGGAGAACGCCCGCCCCTCGCCGAGCGCCCCCTCGGCCAGACGGGACAGGTGGAACACCCCGGTCACCATGTCGAGGCTCGGCATCGCCAGCGGCCGGCCCGATGCGGGCGAGAGAATGTTGTTGCTCGACAGCATCAGGATCCGCGCCTCGGCCTGCGCCTCGGCGGACAGCGGCAGGTGCACCGCCATCTGGTCGCCGTCGAAGTCGGCGTTGAACGCCGTGCAGACCAGCGGGTGGATCTGGATGGCCTTGCCCTCGACGAGCTGCGGCTCGAAGGCCTGGATGCCGAGGCGGTGCAGGGTCGGCGCCCGGTTGAGCAGCACGGGGTGCTCGGTGATGACCTCCTCGAGCACGTCCCACACGACCGGGCGGGCCCGCTCGACCATCCGCTTCGCCGACTTGATGTTCTGCGCGTGGTTGAGATCCACCAGGCGCTTCATCACGAACGGCTTGAACAGCTCCAGCGCCATCTGCTTGGGCAGACCGCACTGGTGCAGCTTGAGCTGCGGACCGACGACGATGACCGAACGGCCGGAGTAGTCGACCCGCTTGCCCAGCAGGTTCTGGCGGAACCGGCCCTGCTTGCCCTTGAGCATGTCGGACAGCGACTTCAGCGGGCGGTTACCCGGGCCGGTGACCGGCCGGCCGCGGCGGCCGTTGTCGAACAGCGCGTCGACGGCCTCCTGCAGCATCCGCTTCTCGTTGTTGACGATGATCTCGGGCGCGCCGAGGTCGAGCAGCCGCTTCAACCGGTTGTTCCGGTTGATCACCCGGCGGTACAGGTCGTTGAGGTCCGAGGTGGCGAACCGGCCACCATCGAGCTGCACCATCGGGCGCAGATCGGGTGGGATCACCGGGACGCAGTCGAGCACCATCCCCATCGGGGAGTTGCGGGTGTTCAGGAACGCGGAGACGACCTTGAGCCGCTTGAGCGCGCGGGCCTTCTTCTGCCCCTTGCCGCTGCGGATGGTCTCGCGCAGCGACTCCGCCTCGGCGGCCAGGTCGAAGTCGGCCAGCCGGCGCTGCAGCGCCTCGGCGCCCATGCCGCCGTCGAAGTACGCACCGAACCGGTCGCGCAGCTCGCGGTAGAGAAGCTCGTCCGGCTCCAGGTCCTGGACCTTCATGTTCTTGAACCGGTCGAAGACGCGGTCCAGGTCGTCGATCTTGCGCTGCGAGCGGTCGCGGAGCTGGCGCATCTCGCGCTCGGCCGACTCTCGGACCTTGCGGCGCGCGTCGCCCTTGGCGCCCTCGGCTTCAAGCTGGGCGAGGTCGGCCTCGAGCCGCTTCTGCCGGACTTCCACGTCGGCGTTCTTCTTGTCCTCGAGCTGCTGCTTCTCGACGCCGATGCGGGCCTCGAGGGTCGGCAGATCGCGGTGGCGGGCGTCCGCGTCCACCTTGGTGATCATGTACGCGGCGAAGTAGATGACCTTCTCGAGGTCCTTCGGCGCGAGGTCCAGCAGGTAGCCGAGGCGGCTCGGGACACCCTTGAAGTACCAGATGTGGGTGACCGGCGCAGCCAGCTCGATGTGGCCCATGCGCTCACGGCGGACCTTGGCCCGGGTCACCTCGACGCCACAGCGCTCACAGATGATGCCCTTGAACCGGACCCGCTTGTACTTGCCGCAGTAGCACTCCCAGTCCCGGGTCGGACCGAAGATCTTCTCGCAGAAGAGCCCGTCCTTCTCCGGCTTCAGGGTGCGGTAGTTGATCGTCTCGGGCTTCTTGACCTCACCGTGCGACCACTGGCGGATGTCATCCGCGGTGGCGAGACCGATGCGCAGTTCGTCGAAGAAGTTGACGTCCAGCAAGACTGTCGCCTGCTCTCTCTTTCTCGGTCGGGACGCTGGAGCCGGATGGAGCCGCCGGGGGCCTCGCCGCCCATCAGGGCGGGTGCGTCGGACCCCCGGCGTCCGTCAGACCTCCTCGACGCTGCTCGGCTCACGCCGGGACAGGTCGATCCCGAGTTCCTCCGCCGCACGGAAGACGTCCTCGTCGGTGTCACGCATCTCGATCTGCACGCCATCGCTGGAGAGCACCTCGACGTTGAGGCACAGCGACTGCATCTCCTTGATGAGCACCTTGAACGACTCCGGGATACCGGGCTCCGGAATGTTCTCGCCCTTGACGATCGCCTCGTAGACCTTGACCCGGCCCACGACGTCGTCGGACTTGATGGTCAGCAGTTCCTGCAGGGCGTAGGCGGCGCCGTACGCCTCCAGCGCCCACACCTCCATCTCGCCGAACCGCTGGCCACCGAACTGCGCCTTACCACCCAGGGGCTGCTGGGTGATCATTGAGTAGGGACCGGTCGACCGGGCGTGGATCTTGTCGTCGACCAGGTGCAGCAACTTGAGGATGTAGATGTAGCCGACCGCCACCGGGTAGGGGTACGGCTCACCGGTCCGGCCGTCGAACAGCTTGGCCTTGCCGGAGGAGCCGATCAGCTGGATGCCGTCGCGGTTGGGCAGGGTGGAGTCGAGCAGACCGGTGATCTCCTCCTCGCGGGCACCGTCGAAGACGGGGGTCGCCACATTGGTGCCGGCCGAGGCGGCGTCCGCGCCGATGCCACGCAGCCGCTCCTTCCAGTCCTCGGTGCCGGAGTCGACCTGCCAGCCGGTCTTGGCCACCCACCCGAGGTGGGTCTCCAGGATCTGGCCGAGGTTCATCCGGCGCGGCACGCCGTGCGGGTTGAGCACGACGTCGACGGCGGTGCCGTCCTCGAGGAAGGGCATGTCCTCGACGGGCAGGATCTTGGCGATGACACCCTTGTTGCCGTGCCGGCCGGCAAGCTTGTCCCCGTCGGTGATCTTTCGCTTCTGGGCGACGTAGACCCGGACCAGCTCGTTGACCCCGGGCGGGAGCTCGTCGCCGTCCTCGCGGGAGAACACCCGCACGCCGATGACCTTGCCGGACTCACCGTGCGGCACCTTCAGCGAGGTGTCACGGACCTCCCGGGCCTTCTCCCCGAAGATCGCGCGCAACAGGCGCTCCTCGGGGGTCAGCTCGGTCTCGCCCTTGGGTGTGACCTTGCCGACCAGGACATCGCCGGGCGAGACCTCGGCGCCGATCCGGATGATCCCCCGCTCGTCGAGGTCGGCGAGAACCTCCTCGGCGACGTTCGGGATGTCCCGGGTGATCTCCTCCGGGCCGAGCTTGGTGTCGCGGGCGTCGACCTCGTGCTCCTCGATGTGGATCGAGGACAGCACGTCGTCCTGGACGAGACGCTGGGACAGGATGATCGCATCCTCGTAGTTGTGCCCCTCCCACGGCATGAAGGCGACCAGCAGGTTCTTGCCGAGCGCCATCTCACCGTTGTCGGTGCACGGGCCGTCCGCGATGACCTGGCCGGCCTCGACCCGGTCGCCCTCGTTCACGATCGGCTTCTGGTTGATGCAGGTGCCCTGGTTCGACCGGCGGAACTTCGCCAGCCGGTAGGTGCGCCGGGTGCCGTCGTCGTGCATGACGGTGATGTAGTCGGCCGAGAGATCCTCGACCACCCCCGCCTGGGCGCAGACGACCACGTCGCCGGCATCCTTGGCCGCGCGGGCCTCCATCCCGGTGCCGACCAGCGGCGCCTCGGAGCGCAGCAGCGGCACCGACTGGCGCTGCATGTTGGAGCCCATGAGCGCGCGGTTGGCGTCGTCGTGCTCGAGGAACGGGATCATGGCGGTGGCCACGGAGACCATCTGACGGGTCGAAACGTCCATGTAGTCGACCTCATCCGGCGGGATGAACTCGACCTCACCGCCCTTGCGGCGAACCAGGACACGATCCTCCGCGAACGTTCCGTCCGGCCGTAGCGGCGCGTTCGCCTGCGCCTTGACGTGCCGGTCCTCCTCATCGGCGGTCAGGTAGTCGATCTCGTCGGTGACGCGGCCGTCCACGACCTTGCGGTACGGCGTCTCAACGAAGCCGAACGGGTTGATCCGGGCGAACGTCGACAGCGAGCCGATCAGACCGATGTTCGGGCCTTCCGGCGTCTCGATCGGGCACATCCGGCCGTAGTGGCTGGGGTGTACGTCGCGGACCTCGAAGCCCGCCCGCTCTCGAGAAAGGCCGCCTGGGCCAAGTGCGTTCATCCGGCGCTTGTGAGTCAGACCAGCCAACGGGTTCGTCTGGTCCATGAACTGCGAGAGCTGACTGGTGCCGAAGAACTCCTTGATGGAGGCGACGACCGGCCGGATGTTGATCAGGGTCTGCGGCGTGATCGCCTCGACATCCTGCGTAGTCATCCGCTCGCGGACGACCCGCTCCATCCGGGCAAGTCCCAGCCGGACCTGGTTCTGGATCTGCTCGCCGACCGAGCGCAGGCGACGGTTGCCGAAGTGGTCGATGTCGTCGACCTCGTACTCGGCCGGGTCGGCACCCGCGTGCAGCTTGACGACGTACTCGATCGTGCGCACGATGTCGTCCTCGGTGAGGACACCGACGTCGTGGGCAACACCCAGGGAAAGCTTCTTGTTGACCTTGTAGCGACCGACCTTGGCGAGGTCGTAACGCTTCGGGTTGAAGAAGAGGTTCTCCAGCAGGGTCTGCGCCGACTCCCGTGTCGGCGGCTCACCCGGGCGCAGCTTGCGGTAGATGTCGAGCAGCGCATCGTCCTGGCCGGCGGTGTGGTCCTTCTCCAGGGTGATCCGCATCGACGGGAAGTCACCGAACCGCTCGAGGATGCGGGCCTCGTCCCAGCCGAGCGCCTTGAGCAGCACCGTGACGGACTGACGGCGCTTGCGGTCGATCCGCACGCCCACGGTGTCGCGCTTGTCGATCTCGAACTCCAGCCAGGCTCCCCGGGAGGGGATCACCTTGCAGGAGTACAGGTCCTTGTCGGAAGCCTTGTCGAGGCTGCGCTCGAAGTAGACCCCCGGAGAGCGCACGAGCTGGCTGACCACCACGCGCTCAGTGCCGTTGATGACGAAGGTGCCCTTCGGGGTCATGAGCGGGAAGTCACCCATGAACACCGTCTGGCTCTTGATCTCGCCGGTGTTGTTGTTGGTGAACTCGGCCGTGACGAACAGCGGGGCCGAGAAGGTCATGTCCTTGTCCTTGCACTCCTCCACGGAGTACTTGGGCGGTTCGAACCGGTGGTCCCGAAAGGACAGTGACATCGAGCCGGAGAAGTCCTCGATCGGGGAGATCTCCTTGAAGACCTCCTCGAGACCCGAGGTGATCGGAACGTCGTCACGGCCGGAATCGATGGCCTCCTGCACCCGCTCCGCCCAGGCGTCACTACCGATCAGCCAATCGAAGGACTGCGTCTGAAGAGCAAGGAGATCCGGGACCTCGAGGGGCTCGATGATCTTAGCGAACGAGATGCGGGAGGAAGAGCGCGAGGCGGCCAAGGTGGTCCTTCCGGTGGCCTGATCGTCGGGCTGGCGTCGCGGACGTCAAGTATCCGTCGGGGAATGGTCAGGTGATCAGTGTCTCGCTACGGTTGTCAGGAACGGCGGCGGGGGGTGCCCCACCGGTGAGATGATGGCTGCGGGACGCGGAGGCCGACCCCCGGGCGTCCGGCGTAGCGGATGTGCGGCCGACAAGCCGACAACGGGCACGCGAAAGCCTCGCCACGGCATGTGCGCGCGGCGACACGAGTGTCCGCTGAGAACAACGGATCGGTGTATGGGCAAGGGTCTCGCTCAGGGTCCTCGGTGTGGCAGCCGTACAGCCGTGCCACACTCCGGCACGACCAGCGCGCCCCCGCATCGTCCCGGACCGACCGCGAGTACCGCTCCGGACCACGTAACCGGAACCGCCTCGCGGTGCATACCAGCCCCCGAACAGGGCCGACCATCACCAACGGCACGGCGTCGGCGAGGCCGATACAACGAGAAGGGAAGCGCAAACTAGCAGTGTAGCCGAAGGGCACACCGCTGGCAAGGACCTGCGTGATGGGACCACGCAGGGAGGACGTAGCGCACCGCATCCGCTCCCGACGAGGGTTCGCAAACTTGATGGAACTCCGATCCACAGAGGCCGTCAACCCCCTTCGGAAAACGTCACGAACGGACCCGACCTGCCCATCTGTGCATCGGGCCGCCTGCGGTGGACCTTTCGGGCCTTCCAGACAGCACGTGCCGGGGCACCGCAGAGGGGTGCCCCGGCACGGGGGTGGCCGCCACGGCCACGCCGGGTGGCCGCAAAGGACGCTCCGTCCGGCGACGAGCATTGCCGAACGGAGCGTCCAGGGCAGCGGGGTGCTGCCAGTACTGCTCGGACTGCCGGTACTTACTTGACGGTGACCGTGGCGCCGGCGCCCTCGAGGGCCGCCTTCGCCTTGTCCGCCGCCTCCTTGGCGACCTTCTCCAGGACTGGCTTCGGAGCCCCGTCGACGAGGTCCTTGGCCTCCTTCAGCCCGAGGCTGGTCAGCGCGCGGACCTCCTTGATGACCTGGATCTTCTTGTCACCGACGGATTCAAGGATGACGTCGAACTCGTCCTGCTCCTCGGCGGCCGGCGCCTCGCCGCCCGCACCACCGGCGGCCGGAGCGGCGGCCACGGCGACCGGAGCCGCAGCGGTGACACCGAAGGTCTCCTCGAACTGCTTCAGGAACTCCGAGAGCTCCAGCAGGGTCAGTTCCTTGAAGGCATCCAGCAGCTCTTCGGTCGACAGCTTCGCCATGGTGGCGGTTCCTTCCTCGTCATGCCTGATTCGGGGTGGCCTGCTCGTGACTGCGAGCGACCTGATTGTGATCTCGGGGCGGCACCATGGTGGCGCCGCTCGGCTACTCGGCGGCAGCCTCGGCGGCCGGCTGCTCGGCGACGCCGGCGGACTGGCCTTCGCGCTGCTCGCGCAGCGCCTCGGCGAGCCGGGCCACCTGGGACAGCGGAGCGGCGAAGAGCCCGACAGCCCCGGCCAGCGTGCCCTTCATCGCCCCGGCCAGCTTCGCCAGCAGGACCTCGCGGGACTCAAGATCCGCAAGCTTGCGAATCTCGTCGGCGGTCATCGGCTTGCCCTCGACGAAGCCGCCCTTGAGCACCAGGGCCGGGTTCGCCCGAGCGAAGTCGCGCAGGCCCTTGGCCGCCTCGACCGGGTCGCCGCTGACGAAGGCGACGGCGGTCGGCCCGACGAACAGGTCGTCGAGTCCGGTGACCCCGGCCTGCTCCGCCGCAATCTTGGTCAGGGTGTTCTTGACCACGGAGTAGCGCGTGCCCTCGCCGAGGGCACGCCGCAGCTCGGTGAGCTGGCTCACCGTCAAACCGCGGTACTCCGTGAGCACCGCGGCGGTCGAGCCACGGAACTCCTCGACGATCTCCGCCACCGCGGCGGTCTTCTCAGCTTTCGCCATGGGGCTCCTTCGGGGTGTCGGCTGGTCATCCGGAAACGCCCCTGGAACATGACGAACGCCCCGGCGCAGGCGCACGGGGCGTGAAGGGCGGCGGTGGCGCTACCGGGTGCGTCACCCGGCTGCGTGCATCCGTCACGGAACTTCCCGTCCGTCACCTGCGCGGGCCGCCCGGGGAACCCGAGGCCTTCGGCCGTCGGTCGAACCGGACGAGGAGTGGCCCTCGACGGGAACGGAGACGGCAACCAGCGGTCTTCGGTGTGGAACTGGATATCAGTGTACGCGACTGCTGTACGCGACTGCTCGTCGCTGTTCGCTCGCCCGGCGGCCGCACGCATGGCTTCGCGCGGCGATGCCTCCGGACGAGCGAGAGCCGCCGGACGGCTCGGATCAGGCGGCGGCACCCTCGTCGAGAAGGTTGCGGGTGCGGTTCGGGTCGACCGGGATACCCGGGCCCATGGTGGTCGCGAAGGTGATCTTCTTCAGATACCGGCCCTTGGCCGCGGACGGCTTCACCCGGACGATCTCATCCAGGGCAACCGTGTAGTTCTCGATCAGCTGGGTGTCGGTGAAGTTTGTCTTCCCGATGACGATGTGCAGGTTACCCTGCTTGTCTACCCGAAAGTTGATCTTTCCGCCCTTGATGTCGGAGACGGCCTTGCCGATGTCCAGCGTCACGGTGCCGGTCTTCGGGTTCGGCATCAGGCCGCGGGGGCCCAGGACCCGAGCGATCCGACCGACCTTCGCCATCTGGTCGGGCGTCGCGACGGTCGCGTCGAACTCCAGGAAGCCCTCCTGGATCCGGGCGACCAGGTCATCGCTACCGACGATGTCGGCCCCGGCCGCGCTCGCCTCAGCGGCCTTCTCCCCGGCGGCGAAGACAGCGACGCGGGGGGACTTCCCGGTGCCGTGCGGCAGGTTGACCGTGCCACGGACCATCTGGTCGGCCTTGCGAGGGTCGACCCCGAGCCGGATCGCAACCTCGACCGTCGCGTCGTACTTCGTCGTCGAGGTCTGCTGCGCGAGGCGGACCGCCTCCAGCGGGCTATAGAAGTTCTCCGGGTTGATCTTCTCGGCCGCGGCGCGGTAGGCCTTGCTGCGCTTCATACTGTCTGTCTCCTCGTGGTGATGGCGGACGGCCGTCGAAGGGACGCGGCGACGTGGACACGTCCTGTCCACCCGGCACCTGCGCCCGGCCGCCCTCCCACTGGTCGGTCCGGTGGTGGGGGAACGCGAGGGCGTACTACTCGCCGACCGTGATACCCATGGATCGAGCGGTGCCGGCGATGATCTTCTCGGCGGCCTCGATCGAGGTGGCGTTGAGGTCCGGGAGCTTGGTCTGGGCGATCTCGCGGATCTGCGCTGCGGTGAGTTTGGCAACCTTGTCCCGGTGCGGGGTGCCACTGCCCTTCTCCACGCCCGCGGCCTTAAGGATGAGCCGCGCGGCCGGCGGGGTCTTCGTGACGAAGGTGAAGGACCGGTCGTCGTAGACGGTGATCTCGACCGGCACGACGTTGCCGGCCTGCGGCTCGGTCGCCGCGTTGTACTGCTTGCAGAACTCCATGATGTTCACGCCATGCTGACCCAGCGCGGGGCCGACCGGCGGCGCCGGGGTGGCCTTGCCGGCGTTGATCTGGAGCTTGATGATCGCAGCGATCTTCTTCTTCTTGGGAGGCATGTGCTCGTCTTCCTACCGGGGTTCTACGGAGCGGATCAGATCTTCGCGACCTGATTGAACTGCAGCTCGACGGGCGTCTCCCGACCGAAGATCGAGACCAGCACCTTCAGTCGCTGGGCGTCGAGGTTGATCTCGCTGATGGTCGCCGGGAGTGTGGCGAAGGGGCCGTCCATGACGGTGACGGACTCGCCGACCTCGAACTCCTGCACCCGGACGGTCTCGACCTTCTTCTCCTTCGGCACAACCGGGGCAAGGATCGAGAGGACCTCCTCCCGGCGCAGCGGGGAGGGCCGGTTGGTGAGCCCGACGAACCCGGTCACACCCGGGGTGTTACGGACCGCCGACCACGACTGATCGGTCAGATCCATCCGGACGTAGATGTAACCCGGGTACTTCTTCTGCTGGACAAGCTGCCGCTTGCCGTTCTTGACCACCGGGACCTCCTCGGTGGGCACCTCAATCTGGAAGATGTAGTCCTCCATGTTGAGGCTGGAGATCCGGGTCTCGAGATTGGTCTTGACCTTGTTCTCGTACCCCGCATAGGAGTGCACGACGTACCACTCGCCAGGCGCGTCCTCGATCGCCCGCCGCAGGTCGTCGTCGTCGACGGCGTCGGTCAGGGCCGGCGGCACCGTCCCGACCGCCGGAGAGACCGGGAAAGCGCCCTCGGCGGTGGGATCGGCCTCGGGGGCGGGATCGGCCTCGGCGGTGGCGTAGACGTCGCCGAGCTCGGCGCCGGCGTCCGTGCTCGCCACCTCGTCGTGCTCGAACGCCGCGAGGGGATCGAGACGGGCGAGGGCCTCCCCCTGCTCGGAGGAGGCGTGCTCGGGCGACTGGGACACGCGGACGATCCTTACTCTCGTGAACACTTCTGCTGCTGTGGACCCGCGAAGCGGCGCTGCGCGGGCGTGGGGCGGGCCGGACGGGCAGCCAGCTCGCCGATGGGCAGCTCCAGCGACCACCGCCTGCTTCGGCCCCGGCCTGTCCGGCGGTGGGACCCGTCAGCCGAAGATCGCGAGGACCGCCTTCGTGAGGCCGAAGTCGAGGGTGGCCACGAACGCCGTCATCACGCTGACGAAGACAAGCACGACCAGCACATAAGTGATCAGCTCACTCCGCCCGGGGTAGACAACCTTCCGCAGCTCCGCCATGACCTCGCGGATGAACACAAGTGGCCGATACCGACGTCGACCCGCGGCACGCGTAGCCCGCTTGGGGCGCGGTGCCGCGTCACGGGTATCGGTCGCCACTCAACTCCACCCACTCCGTCATCGAACCAGCCAGGTCATCGGACCAGCCAACTGTCGAACAGCGCAGGGGCGACAGGACTCGAACCTGCAACCGCCGGTTTTGGAGACCGGTGCTCTACCAATTGAGCCACGCCCCTAGACACACACACCCGGGTCCTTGCGACCGCTACGCCACCATACCCCGGCTATGCGCTACGTAGCGCATAGCCCAGCCGCACGGTGATGTACCGGAATGGGTACCCGAGCGGATCGAGCATACCCCTTTGCCGCCTGGACTCCGCGTACGGCGATCGCGTCGAGGGGGTAGCGGGGGGGCGAGGAGGCTGGCAGCCTGTCACGGAGGTTCGAATGGATGCGGCCGGACGGGCCGGAAGACCGTTGCCGGAGGGTCCGGACGGATCCCACGGTACGTCCACGTGCATCCGACACGCGTGTGACAGCCGTGGCAGCATGGCGGCCATGAGCAGGATCTCGCACCGCATCGGGGGGATCGCCCCCTCCGCAACGCTCGCCGTCGACGCCACCGCCAAGGCGATGCGCGCCGCGGGCCGCGACGTGATCGGGTTCGGCGCCGGGGAGCCGGACTTCCCAACCCCGGACCACATCGTCGCCGCCGCCGAGAAGGCATGCCGTGAGCCCCGCATGCACCGCTACAGCCCGGCCGCGGGCCTGCCGGAGCTGAAGCAGGCCATCGCCGAGAAGACCGCCCGAGACTCGGGGGTGATCGTCTCACCGAGCCAGGTCCTGGTGACCAACGGCGGCAAGCAGGCTGTCTACGCGGCGTTCGCGACGCTGCTCGACCCGGGGGACGAGGTGCTCCTGCCCGCCCCGTACTGGACGACCTACCCGGAGTCGATCCGGCTGGCCGGGGGTGTCCCGGTCGACGTCGTCACCGGTCCGGAAGCCGGGTACCGGGTGACGGTGGAACAACTGGAGGCGGCGCGCACCCCGCGGACCAAGGTTCTGCTGTTCAACTCCCCGTCGAACCCGACCGGCGCCGTCCACACCCCCGAGGAGGTCCGCGCGATCGGACGGTGGGCCGAGCAGGCCGGGATCTGGGTCATCAGCGACGAGATCTACGAGCATCTGGTCTACGGCGAGACAAGGTTCGCCTCCGTTCTCGCCGAGGTACCTGAGCTCGCCGAACGCTGCATCATCGTCAACGGGGTCGCGAAGACCTACGCGATGACGGGATGGCGGGTCGGTTGGCTGGTCGGGCCGGCGGACGCCGTGGCCGCCGCGACCAACCTCCAGTCCCACGCGACGTCGAACGTCTCGAACGTCGCCCAGGCCGCCGCGCTTGCCGCGGTCGCCGGCCCGCTGGATGCGGTCGCCACGATGCGCACCGCCTTCGACCGCCGCCGGCAGACGATGCACCGCCTGCTGTCGCAGACGCCCGGGATCCGCTGCCCACTGCCCGACGGGGCGTTCTACTGCTATCCGTCGGTGCGGGACGTGCTCGGGCGCACCCTGCGCGGCCGTATCCCCACCACGTCCGCGGATCTGTGCCAGCTGATCCTCGAGGAGGCTGGGGTCGCGATCGTGCCGGGTGAGGCCTTCGGCACTCCCGGCTTCGCCCGGCTGTCCTACGCGCTGAGCGACGACGATCTCGTCAAGGGAGTCAGCCGCCTCTCCGCCCTGCTCGCCGAGGCGGCCTGAGGCCGCCGGGCGGCTCAGCGGCCAGGCCTGCCGCGCGGCAGGCCTCCGCCGCGCGGCAGGCCTCAGCGCAGCCGGACGGTCGCCCGGGCCGCCATCAAGACCTTTTTGCCGTCGCATCGGGTGGTGAGATTCACCACCACCAGGTTGTCGTCGAGCTTCTTCTCGACCATGCCACGCACGGACACCGTCGCGCCGGCGCCGTCGTCGGGCACGATCACCGGGGAGGAGAACTTCACCCCGAACTCGACCACGGCGCCCGGGTCCCCGAGCCAGTCCGTGACCAACCGCGCGGCCGTTGCCATGGTCAGCATGCCGTGCGCCAGCACTCCCGGCAGGCCGGCCTCGGCGGCCGCCCGATCGCTCCAGTGAATGGGGTTGAAGTCGCCGGATGCACCGGCATACCGGACAAGATCATCCCGACGCAACGGGAAAAGTCGCTCCGGCAGCTCGGTGCCGACCTCGACGTCGTCGTAGCTCACCGTGGCGGTCATCGTTCTCCAGATCGTGAGGACGCCCGGGGTCGCCCGGAACGCGCGGTCACCGGAGCCGAGCGGGGCCGGCGGGACTCCGACAACCCTGTCGGCAAAGGTGTCACTGGCGCCTCGGCGGAGCCGTCCCGCGCGAGACCAGCCCACACACGCCGGTGGCGACCTGCTCTCCGTAGATCGTGGCGAACTGGTAGTTGACGACGAGCACCTCGTTGGTCCCCACGGACCGGATGCCGGTCAGGGTCGAGGTGCAGATCAGCTCGTCGCCGGCCACCACCGGCCGAAGCAGCATGAAACGTTCCTCGCCGTGGACGACCAGGGAGAAGTCGAGGCCGAGCTCCGGATCGTCGGTGGGCACCCCGAGGGTTCCGGGGATCACTGTGATGAGGAACGTGGGTGGAGCCACGAGATCGGGATAACCAGCGGCCTTCGCGGCCTCCAGATCGTGGTACAGCGGGTTGTCGTCCCCGATCGCTTCGGCGAACCTCCGGATGTGCTCGCGCCCGACCTGGAACGGGGCGGGGGAAACCGAGCTTCGTCCCACGAAGTCCTGATTGAGCGGCATCGCAACTCCGATCGCGCCATCAGCGGGATGACCAGGGTGTCTCTACGTGGTTACCACATCGCCCGCCATCGGTCGATAATCTGGGCTGGCATGCCAGGAAGCCAGCCAAGGACTTCCCTGACCGGCTACCGGTGCGGAACGTAGATACGTGCACGGAGGATTCAGCGACCCCGCCCGCCCAGGTGGGGACGGGCGCCCGGACGCGCCGATGGGCAGCCGCCGGAGCAACGTCAGCGCGTCTCGCGGTGCTCCGTGTGCTTGCCGCAGTTCGGGCAGAACTTCTTCAGTTCGAGGCGGTCCGGGTCGTTGCGACGGTTCTTGCGCGTGATGTAGTTCCGGTGCTTACACACCTGACACGCCATCGTGATCTTCGGGCGTACATCAGTGGCGGCCACGGCGTGATGCCTCTTCCTAAGTCGGTTGCTGAACAGGTCAGGCGGCACGGCGAACCGCGATCCCGCACGGGCTCCGCGGTAGGCCGCACACTGCTGGTAGCGGTGGCCGGACTTGAACCGGCGACACAGCGATTATGAGCCGCTTGCTCTGCCAGACTGAGCTACACCGCTAGGATGGTCCACCTGCTTGCGGCGGCCCGGCCAACATCTTACCCCGCGGGAGGACCGGCGGACATCCCCCCCGGACACGAACCCACCCGAAGGCGGAACGTGGAGCCCCTTTACGGAATCGAACCGTAGACCTTCTCCTTACCATGGAGACGCTCTGCCGACTGAGCTAAAGGGGCGAGGTCGCGGAGCTCAGGTTACACGACGACAGGCGGGGTTGGGTGACCCCCTCACCCACTTCGTCCCCGAACCCGCCGGTCCTCCCGGCGACCGGTCCTCCCGGCGACCGGCGTGAGGGCCCCCGCAGGCCCCGTCGGCGCTACGCCGGCCGAAAACGACCCCCCTGCCCTGACCGCCAGGTCCGCCCCATGACACGCCAGTACGCCCGACCCTCACTCCGTTCCATCGAAACATGCGGAGATTGCCGACGGGAACAACTATCCGTAGCGACCTACCTGGACGCCACTCACACTGATAGCTGTAAGTAATCTCTTCGATGCTTAGCGTGTGGAGCATCCGTTGGTGCGCCGCTGCCGGCGTGGCCAACCGCCTGGCGAGCCTCCCCAGCATCGCCTCCCGAGCATCGAGGGTTGCCCATGCGTCCTACCCACCGTTCCAGCCGGTATCCGACGACACGCGAGGTCCGGCCCGGTCCCACCGCCGGCGACACCGTGCCTACGACCACCAGCCTGCCGACCACCACCCCCACGTCTGGCCGTCCGGATGAAGAAGGCCACGGCCCTCCTCCGGGGTCGACGCGGCGGCGGGTCGACACCCGCCCGTCCCTGCTGCCAATCCCCCTCCCCCGGCGGGTGACGAGCATCGCGGCGCTGGCCATCACCGCGGGGGCGTTGACCGCGACCACCGGAGTCGCCCAGGGCGCGGTGCCGTCCCCGACCTGGCCACGGGGGATCGACGTGGCCTCCTGGCAGCATCCCGGCGGCGGCCCCATCGACTGGACCACAGCGCGCGGCTCCGGCCTGAGCTTTGCGATCATTAAGGCCACCGAAGGACCGAACTACACCAATCCGTACTTTGCCGCGGACCGGGACGCGGCAGCCAAAGCCGGTCTGGTGGTCGGGGCCTATCACTACGCGCGGCCGGCGCGGCCGATCTCGACCGCGGTGGACCAGGCACAGCGCTTCATCACGGTGAGCGGGCTGACCCGCGCCGCCGGGCAGCTGGCCCCCGTACTCGACCTCGAGGACGACGGAGGACTCGATCCCGCCGCGCTGGCCGCCTGGACGCGGGCGTTCCTCGAGAAGATCGAGACCGAGACCGGCCGGGCGCCCATCCTCTACACGTACCGCTCGTTCTGGACCAAGAAGCTGGCGGACAACCACAGCTTCGCCCGGTATCCGTTCTGGTTCGCCATCTACAACAACAAGGCGACCCCGGGCTGGCTGCCCGGCGGCTGGACCAAGTGGGCGCTGTGGCAGTACACCTCGGGTGGAAATGTCCCGGGGATCATGGGCAATGTCGATCTGAACGTACTGTGCTGCACGCTGACCGCGCTCGCCGCACAGGCCGACGGCACCCGCAGCGAGATCGAGAAATGGTACGCGACCGCCGGGCTGACCCGTC
Organism: Frankia sp. CoBUL1; assembly: GCF_978021245.1. Taxonomy (NCBI): domain Bacteria; kingdom Bacillati; phylum Actinomycetota; class Actinomycetes; order Frankiales; family Frankiaceae; genus Frankia; species Frankia sp. CoBUL1. The sequence continues at coordinate 10,117 of NZ_CDXDOS010000001.1, read as the reverse complement.
TGGCCGTTGGGACGCCCGTCGACAGCGAACTGCCCGCCGGCGGTGGCGGTCGCTGGCAGCGTTACTCCAACGGCCTGGCCTTCTGGTCCGTGACGACCGGCGTACAGGCCCTGCACGGATCCATCGCGACGAAGTTCCTGGAGCTGGGCGGAACGAACAGCTTCCTGCGCCGGCCGGTGAGCGGTGTCGAGTACGCCACGGCCCCGGAGACGCTTCAGGCGAAGTTCCAGGGTGGCTGGATCTACTGGCACCCGGCCATCGGCGCGCACGAGGTCCACGGCCGCATCCTGCGGACCTATCTGGGCCTCGGTGGCACGACGTCGAGCCTCGGGCTTCCGATCACCGACGAGTACTCGGTCCCGGGCGGACGGGAGAGCACCTTTCAGTTCGGCAAGCTCCGCTGGAGCGCGGCGACGAACGCGGTCACGACACTGCCGGCCGGCAAGAACCGCACCGGCAAGAACGGCACCGGCGAGAGTGGCGTGGGTGTGGCGGGTGGCGCCGGCACCGCTCCCTGATCGTGTCCCGGGCCGGAGAGAACCGCCTCCGGCCCGACGGACACAACGATGGGTGACGGCGGCCTACCGTGGGTATCGCACCTACGCGGCGGAGAGGTGGTCGTATGACTACCGAACAACGACGGACCGCACCATGCGGGCAGAGTGATCCGCCGCGAGTACGACCGGGGAGGATGAGATGGCAGGAACACGGGTGGCACGCCCGCTGAACGGATGGCTCACCTTCGCCGCCGTCATCATGTTCATCGTCGGCTTCCACAACCTGATCTACGGCATTGCGTCCCTGCGCGACTACACCGTCGTGGTGAACAACCTCAACGGCGGGACCAGCGTGATCTACGCCGACACCACCTTCTGGGGCTGGTTGTGGATCGTGGTCGGCGTCGTCGAGATACTGATCGCCTTCGGCATCGCGGCCCGTAACGAGGCCGCCCGCTGGGGAGGTGTCGCAATCGCGACGATCAACGCCATCGGGCAGCTGGCGTTCCTTGCAGCGTTCCCGGTCTGGTCCCTCGTCATCATCGCGATCGACGTAGTCGTCATCTACGTACTGTGCACCTACGATGCTCCTCGGGCCAGAGCCGGGTACGAGGAGCCGTATCCGAGCGACCAGGCCGGGGTCTCCGCCGGGCGTGAGGCCGGAGTCGGTCGCCTCACCGAGACCGGTGGCACCCGGGTGATCTCCGGGGGCGGCGCCCGGCGCGAAGAGGGTCCGCGGCCGCCCACCACCGGCTGAACGGCGGCTCGCGGTCAGGCGGTCAGCTCGCGGTCAGGCGGTCAGCTCGCGGTTAGGGTGCCGGATCGGCCAGCCCCGCCCGCCAGGTGGCGCACCGCAAGGCGTAGTCGGTGAGATGACGGTCGGCGAAAACGCGGGCGTCCCAGTTCTCCGGCATCGCCTCGGCGAGATCACGCCAAAGGTAGGCCATGGCGGGTAGCCCGTCGGTCAGGACCAGCGGACGGGCCTCGTAGGCCTCGCCTTCGAAGGCATCGAGGATCGCCCGTTCCCGTGCGGCAAGCCCCAGGAGGACGAGGCCGGCGGTGGCCCGATCCGGCCCGTCCGCCTCGGCCGTGGGCACGAGGCCCGGATAGAGCCGACCACGCAGCCGGGCGGCCCGCCAGCCGGTGACCGTGGCGGGCCCCACCTCGGGTACGCGTCCGATGAGCGCCCGCACGACCTCGGGGAACAGCAGCGTCCTGTAGACGAACAGCGGGACCGCGCGCTCCGCCTCAGCCGATGACATGAGGCAACGGTAGTGCCCCGGCCGTGGCGGCCCACGGGTGACCGTCCACGGCCGGCATCCGGCTGGGAACCGGTCCTAGAGTGAGCAGACGTGAACGACAACGCGGCGCTGGCCGCCCAGGTTCGGACTGCTTCCCAGCTGACCGGGACATTCCTGCTCCGGTCGGGCCGGACAAGCACCGAGTACTTCGACAAGTACCTCTTCGAAGCCGACCCGGCGCTGCTCGCCGCGGTGGTGGCCGGGCTCACCGAACTGGTGCCGCCCGGCGCGGAGATCCTCGCCGGACTCGAACTCGGCGGAGTGCCCCTCGTGACTCTGCTCTCCCAGCGCACCGGCCTGCCCGCCCGGTTCGTCCGGAAGAAGGCCAAAGAATACGGCACCCGACGCATCGCGGAGGGCGGCGACGTCACCGGACGCCACGTCGCCCTCGTCGAGGACGTGGTCACCTCCGGTGGTGCCGTGCTCGACGCGACCCGGGTACTGCGGGATGCCGGAGCGGTCGTGGAACACGTGCTCTGTGTGATCGACCGGCAGGAGGGCGGCCGGGAGAGACTCGCCGAGCTCGGTCTGACGTTGCACCCCGTCCTGACCCGGGCGGACCTGGAGGCCGCAGCCGCGGACACCTGACCGCCCGGCGACGAGGACCATCCGCGGCCGCACATTCACAGGCCCGGAGCGATGCTCCGGGCCTGTGAATCCGAGCCTGTGTAGAAGCATGATCCCCGGGAACTCCGGGATGGTGGCAGGTGATGGATTCGAACCATCGTAGGCTGAGCCGACGGTTTTACAGACCGCTCCCTTTGGCCGCTCGGGCAACCTGCCTTCGTAGAGGAGCATACCGGTCCCGACGGAGCATCGTGATGCCGCACCGCACCGCCCCGCCGCGGCCGCCGACGATCGATTACAACGGTGAGTAGCGGCTCACGAGACGAAGGCCGCGCACCACGATCACGCACAGCACTCGACTCCACACGATCCTCACCCACATCGAACCGACCAGGAGGTCCGCACACGTGGCAGATCCATCCTTCGACATCGTCAGCAAAGTTGACGCCCAGGAGATAGACAACGCCGTCAACCAGACGGTCAAGGAAATCCGGACCCGCTTCGACTTCCGTGACACCGGCGCATCCGCGACGCTGTCCGGCGAGTCGATTCTGCTTGTAGCGAACACGGACGAGCGGGTCAAGGCAGTGCTCGACGTACTTCAGGAGAAGTTCGTCAAACGCGGCATTTCCCTCAAGGCCCTGACCTTCGACGAGCCCAAGCCGTCGGGCAGGGAGTTCCGGTTGCCCGTCACCGTTCAGCAGGGCATCGCGGAGGACAAGGCCAAGGCCATCGCCAAGAAGATCCGGACGGATGGCCCGAAGGGGGTACAGGCCCAGATTCAGGGTGATCAGCTACGGGTGACCGGGAAGAAGCGCGATGACCTGCAGCGCGTGATCCAGATACTCAAAACCGAGGACTTCGAAGTTCCCCTCCAGTTCGTCAACTACCGCTGACGCGACGGAAAAGCTGGAGACAGGGTGCACCCCGCCCGATGGGGGGTTTCGGGCGGGGTGCTTGCGGCGGAACCTGGGGGGTTTGCTCCGCCGCGGTCCTGGTTGTGAACCAACGCCGTTTCGGCCGGCGGTTCGCGGTTAAAGCGTACTCCGAGTACTTCGGGGTGTTACCGCGACGACGCGCCGCGGACAACATCGTGGCCATCGGGTCCGGTCACCGATACGGATTCATGCGTGACATCTGTTCGAGACGCTCGATCCGCTCGTTCATGGGCGGATGGGTGGAGAACAGCTTCCCGACCCCCCCACCCCGGAACGGATTTGCAATCATGAGCGCGGCGGCGGGACCGAGCTTGGAGGTCTGCGGCAGGGGCCGCGCCGCGGTGCCGGCGTCCAGCTTGCGCAACGCGTTCGCCAGCCCGATCGGGTCACCGGTGAGCGTCGCGCCGGACTCGTCGGCCTGGTACTCCCGGGACCGACTGATCGCGAGCTGGATGATCGTCGCCGCGACGGGACCCAGGATCATCAGCAGCAGAAGCTCGAAGATGCCGGGACCGTCCTCATCGTTCCGCCCACCGAAAATAGCCAGGAACTGGGCCATGTTCGCCAGATAGACGATAACACTGGCGAGGGCACCGGCCACCGATGCGATCAGGATGTCCCGGTTGTAGACGTGGCTGAGCTCGTGACCGAGAACGCCGCGTAGCTCACGATCGTCCATAATCTCCATGATGCCCTCGGTGCAACAGACCGCCGCGTTTCGCGGGTTACGGCCGGTAGCGAAGGCGTTGGGCGCCCGGGTCGGGCTGAGGTACAGCCGCGGCATGGGCATCCGGGCATTGCGGGCGAGATCCCCGACGATCGCGTAGAGCCGGGGCTGCTCGACCTGCGTCACGGGATAGGCCCGCATGGCCCGCAGGGCTATCCGGTCAGAGAAGAAGTAGGCGAAGCCGTTCATACCGATCGCGAGCACGAGCGCGATGACCAGACCTCCGCGCCCGAACAGCGAACCCACCACGATGATGGCGGCGGACAGCACGCCCAGCAGCAGCGCGGTCTTCAGACCGTTGAAGTGGCGGTGTGGCATGGCGATCGAGTGTCCGTCCTGTCGAACCGGTACACCTGTCTCAACGCTACGGCGCTGGCCGAACGTTCCCGTCGGACGTGTGGCCGCCGCCCCCGACCCGTACGGCTGCCGGCCCGCGGCGGGCCTCGCCCGGTCGGTCGCCGGGCTCGTCCGGGACGGCTTCGCGCAGGCGTGCGACCACGGCCGGGGCGAGCAGCCCGACCCGTTCGAGCTCCTCCGCGGTGAAGATCGCCAATCGTCGGTACACGGCGGCGATCTGTGGATCCAGCTGGTCGAGCGCGGTCAGATGTGCCACGACGGTGCCGAGATCACCGCGTCGCACCGGTCCGGTCGACGCCGACCAGCCGTCGGTCAGGGTGTTCGCCAGCGATGCCCGCAGCAGCGGACCGAGCGCCGCGGCCGGATCCGGCACGCCCGCCGCGGCCAGCACCTCGCCGGCAGCCGCCACCAGGGTGGTCAGGAAGTTCCCGCCGAGCACGAGAGAGGCGTGGTAGAGATCCCGCCGGTCATCCGCGACGGGCAGAGCGATGCCGCCGACGTCTGTGACCAGGCGGCGGGCCAGCCCCTCGGCCACGGGATCGGCGGTGATCCCGAACGGGACACCGGCGAGGAGAGCGGAGTCCTCGATGATCCCCGGCAGGGTCATGATCGGATGAAGCGCGATACGGGCCGCGCCCACGTCACCGCCTGCCGCCAGGACGCCCAGGCCGTGGCGCCCACTGAGATGCACGAGTGTCCGGCCGGGTCCGACGGCTCCCGCCGCGACCAGGTCCGTGACGACCGGCCCGATCGCGTCATCGGGCACGGAGACGAGGAGGACCTCGGCCCGCCCGGCGGCCTCGGCCACCCCGCCGACCCACGCGTCCGGAAACAGGTTCACGGCCCTCGATCGGTGCCGCGGCGAGCGCACTCCCACGGCCACCACCGGATATCCGGCCGCTGCCAGGGCGAGGCCCAGCGCCGTGCCGGCCCGGCCCGGCCCGACGATTCCCACCTTCTCCCGCGGCCCGGCCTCCCGCGGCCCGGCACTCGCCGCCGTGGACGAAGGTGCGGCGTCGGGTCGACCGTCATCCGGGCCGCTCGCGGTATCCGACTGCTCGTGCGGGCGATGCGTCATGTACCGATGCTCCCCGTTCCGGAGCCGGCCGCTTCCGAGGGGGCCACCCGCCGACCCCGGCCACCCGCCGACCCCGGCCACCCGCACGGCCAGCATGCCCCGATGCCGGGGCTCACCGGACATACCGCCACAAGCCACTAAATAGCTACAATCGGTAACATCGCGGATCGGGCCAGGTCGCCGGCAAGAGCGAGCTCACCGCTCCGGGCGCCCGACGTAAAGATCACCCTGTCGATTCCCTGACAGGCCGGGCCTCCCCCGAAATTGTGGAAAGCATTACCGGAAGCGCATTGAACCGGATCCGGCCGATCACCTCCATCGGGCGGTACACCCCTTCTGACCAGCGATATCAGGGTCAAGACACGCCAGCCGGACGATCGCAACGACAAAGACTATATACGTAGAGTTGGCAAACAATCACCATACGGCGCGACGGCTACGGAGACCGAGGTCGATCGTCGATCGTCGATCGTCGATCGTCGATCGTCGACGAGGATGGAGCGATCGAACTCGGCGGCACGGTGCGCGCGCATCATTGATACGGCCGGTAGGCTGGAACGGTACCCGAGGAGGTCACTGAAGGTGTCAGAGCAGGTCAGGGAGAGGGAGACCCGCCGGCTCGACCGGGTCGTCGTGCGCTTCGCGGGCGACTCCGGCGACGGTATGCAGCTCACCGGAGAACAGTTCACCAGCGAGACGGCAGCATTCGGCAACGACCTGTCGACGCTTCCGGACTTCCCTGCCGAAATCCGCGCCCCAGCCGGCACGCCGGCCGGCGTGTCCGGCTTCCAGCTACATTTTTCCGATCACGACATTCTCACCCCGGGTGACGCACCGGACGTACTGGTTGCAATGAACCCGGCGG
>NZ_CDXDOS010000001.1:0-3186 GCF_978021245.1 Frankia sp. CoBUL1 | reverse complement strand
CCGGGGGCCAATCTCATTGTCAACACCGATGCATTCACCGGCGGCAACCTCAAGAAAGCCGGCTATACGACGGATCCGCTGACCGACGGCACGCTGGATGCCTACACGGTGCATCGGGTGCCGCTCACCTCGATGACCATCAACGCGGTGCACGCCGCCGAGGGTGTCGGCGCCGGGGTCAACAAGAAGGAGGCCGAACGAGCGAAGAACATGTTCGCCCTGGGCCTCATGAGCTGGCTGTACCACCGGCCGACCGAGAGCACTGTCGGCTTCCTGGAGAAGAAGTTCGCCAAACGGCCCGAGATCGCCGCGGCGAACGTCGCGGCCTTCCGTGCCGGCTTCAACTACGGCGAGACCACCGAGTCCTTCTCGGTCACCTACGAGGTGGCGCCGGCCCGGATGAAGGCCGGTACCTACCGACGGATCACCGGGAACACGGCACTGTCCTACGGTCTGATCGCCGCCGGCGAGCTGACCGGCCTGCCGGTGTTCCTCGGCTCCTACCCGATCACCCCGGCCTCGGACATCCTGCACGAGCTGAGCCGGCACAAGCGGTTCGGCGTGCGGACCTTCCAGGCCGAGGATGAGATCGCCGGCATCGGCGCCGCGCTCGGTGCCTCCTTCGGCGGATCACTCGGCGTGACGACGACCTCCGGCCCGGGTGTCGCGCTCAAAAGCGAGACCATCGGCCTCGCGGTCAGTCTCGAGCTGCCGCTCGTGATCGTCGACATCCAGCGCGGCGGTCCGTCCACCGGCCTGCCCACCAAGACCGAACAGGCCGATCTACTCCAGGCGATGTTCGGCCGCAACGGCGAGGCTCCGGTTCCGATCGTCGCGCCGCGCTCCCCGGCGGACTGCTTCAACGCCGCGATCGAGGCCGCCCGCCTGGCTACCAAGTACCGCACGCCGGTGTTCCTGCTCTCCGACGGCTACCTGGCGAACGGCTCGGAGCCGTGGCTGCTGCCGACCCGCTCGGAGCTGCCGGACCTGAGTGTCGCCTTCGCCACCGAGCCGAACCACACCGGGCCGAAGGGGCCGGAGTTCTGGCCCTACCTGCGTGATCCGGAGACCCTCGCCCGGCCGTGGGCAGTCCCCGGCACGGCGGGTCTGGAGCACCGCATCGGCGGCATCGAGAAGTCGGACGGCCAGGGTGCCATCTCCTACGATCCGGCCAACCACGACCGGATGGTGCGGCTGCGCGCGGCGAAGATCGACGGTATCGCGAACGATGTCGCGCCGCTGGAGGTGGAGGACCCGTCCGGGCAGGCCCGGCTGCTCGTCCTCGGCTGGGGCTCCACCTACGGCCCGATCGCGGCCGGCTGCCGCCGGGTCCGCGCCAAGAGCATGCACGTCGCTCAGGCGCACCTGCGTCATCTCAACCCCTTCCCCGCCAACACCGGGGACATCCTGCGGTCGTACGACAAGGTGCTGATTCCCGAGATGAACCTCGGGCAGCTGAGGACCCTGATCCGGGCCGAGTACCTCGTCGACGCGATCGGCTACAACCAGGTTCGCGGGCTGCCCTTCAAGGCCGCGGAGCTGGCGGGCGTCTTGGAGGACGTGATCAACCAGTGACCGTCACGACGAATCGCAGCGGCATCAGTAACCGGCTACTCGACCTGGTGCCGGCCGCGCCGGCCCAGCAGAGCCGCAAGGACTTCACCTCCGACCAGGAAGTGCGGTGGTGCCCGGGATGTGGCGACTACGCCATTCTCGCCACCGTCCAGGGGTTCCTGCCTGATCTCGGGGTGGCCCGGGAGAACATCGTCTTCATCTCCGGAATCGGCTGTTCCTCACGGTTCCCGTACTATCTGCAGACGTACGGGATGCACTCCATTCACGGCCGGGCGCCGGCGATCGCCACCGGGCTCGCCGCCTCCCGTCCCGACCTGTCGGTCTGGGTCGTCACCGGGGACGGCGACGCCCTGTCGATCGGTGGGAACCACCTGCTGCACGCGCTGCGCCGCAACGTCAACCTGAAGATCCTCATGTTCAACAACCGGATCTACGGACTGACGAAGGGGCAGTATTCCCCCACGTCCGAGATCGGCAAGATCACCAAGTCGACCCCGTTCGGCTCGCTGGACCGGCCGTACAACCCCGTGTCGCTGGCGCTGGGGGCGGAGGCCACGTTCGTCGGACGGTCCATCGACTCCGACCGGGCGCACCTGACCTCGGTGCTGCGCGCGGCCGCGGAGCACCCCGGCACCGCCTTCGTGGAGATCTTCCAGAACTGCAACATCTTCAACGACGGCGCCTTCGACCCGCTCAAGGACCGGACCAGCCGGGACGACGTGACGCTGAAGCTGGCCCACGGCGAGCCCCTCGTCTTCGGCACCGAGGGCGACAAGGCCATTCGACGGGCGCCGGACGGCAGCCTCGAGGTCGTCCCGGCGGGCGGCCCGGACGTCCTCGTCCACGACGCCTGGGCGGCCGATCCGAGCCAGGCGTTCGCGCTGTCCCGGCTCACCGGTGACTCGCACGGCGTCACCCCGATCGGCATCTTCCGCGACGTCGACGCGCCGACCTACGACGAGGCGTTGAACGCCCAGATCGCCGACGCCAAGACCCGCCAGGGCGACGGGGACCTGATGTCGCTGGTCGCTGGTGGGGAGACCTGGACCATCGAGTGATCTGAAAGCCGTCCGCTGATCTGATCAGCACTCCACAGCCCGTGGCCCGGCCGGCCGGGGCGTGCGCGCGGCCCCGCGCCCCAGACGGCCGGGCAGAGCCCGCATTACCACAGAACTATGTCATTGATAATGCCGCTTGGCAGCTATCTGCCGGGGAGTGCGCCGCTCCGGCACCTTCCGGTAAGGTGACATCGCGCGTGGGGGTGCCGTGTGGCCCGGGGGGGCTCACAACACCGATGCAGCCGGAGGCGCAGTGCGGGTTCATCGAGCCCTATGCCCGCGGTCCGTGGCGAGTCCGCGTTCGCCCAGGGGCACCATCAACATGACCGTTCCGATCACGGCCGGTCGCGCCGGGCAACCCCGCGACTCGGTCGGCGTCGTCGTCCGGACCGCTCCCGGAGGTCGCCGTGGGTAATCATTCGGCCGGTCGGCATTCACGCCAGCGCCAGGGAGCCGCCAGGCAGGCCACCGGCCGCCATTCGGCTGCGGCGCCGACGACCTCCACCGCGGCGGCCGCGTCGGTCCCACCGCCGACCCCGCCACGGCCCCCGGT